>DASSNR010000103.1:0-5082 GCA_035687925.1 Gemmatimonadaceae bacterium
TAACCGGCTGAGCTAAGGGCCCGCAGCGACGTAAACTAACGGACGCAGGCACATCGTGCCACGCGTCTACCGCTTGTCCTCCTCCTCCGGCACGGTGCGCTCCTCGACATAGAGCACGATCCCCACCTCGTGCTCCACGCCGCCGGCGCGTGTCCGATAGACGGACGCGGCGATGATCTCCTTGTGCGGCTCGCTCCGAAGCCACGCCTGCACGGCGCGTTCGTCCATCGGATCGAACACCTTGGCTTCCACGGGCTCCTCCCGGCCGGAACTCGTGAATGCGAGCAAGACTCGCGCCGCTGATCAGCGGCCCTGCTCGCGCTCCACGAACGCGTCGTACGCGGCCACAACCTCCGCGCCGCTCACGGTAGCGGCACCCAGCTTCCCCACTTCGACTCCCGCTGCGAAGTTCGCAATCACCGTCGCCTCGTGCACGGTGGCGCCGGCGGCAAGCATGGTGCCAAGGTACGCGGTCACGGTGTCGCCCGCGCCCACCACATCGTAGACCTCACGCGCCGTCGCTGGCACACGAAGGACCTCATTGGACGCGCCGACCAACACCGCCCCTCGCTCGCCGAGCGTGAGCAGGAGATTCTCGACCTCGAGCCGTTTGCGTGCGGTGGGGAGCGCCGTGGCACCGTCGAGATCGACCGCGGCGCCGAGGGCGGACTCGAGCTCGCGGCGGTTGGGCTTGAAGATCGTCGCGCCGCGGTAGCTGAAGAAGTTGCGATACTTGGGGTCGACGACGACGGGGAGCCCGCGCGCGCGCGCCAGCGCGATCGTCCGCTCGATCACGTGGGGGACGAGCACGCCCTTGTTGTAGTCCTCGAGCACCACGGCGCTCGCGTCGGCAATGGCGCGCTCGATGGCCGCAAGCACCTGCTCCACGTGGTCGGAGCCGAGGTCGCCGTCCTCCTCCTCGTCGAAGCGTACGATCTGCTGAATGCGCGCGACGATACGCGTCTTCGTCGTCGTCGGGCGAGGCGCGCAGCAGACGAGCGCGCGTGCGTCGGCGCCGATCGCCTCGAGCATCGTGCGGAGCGTCTCGCCGGCCGCGTCGCTCCCGATCACGGCGACGAGCTCGCACCGTGCACCGAGCGCGGCGACGTTCTGCGCGACGTTGGCGGCGCCGCCGAGCGCGAACTTCCGCTCGCGCACACGCAACACCGGGACGGGCGCTTCGGGCGAGATGCGGTCGACGTCACCGCGCAGGTAGACGTCGAGCATCGCATCGCCCACGATCGCGACGCGTTGCTGCTGCGCGGCGCCGAGGAGGTCGACGAGCCGCGCGCGTGGGAGGGAGGACGAGAGGCGCATGAGCGACGTGCAAGCTATCGTCGCGGTCGCGCGCGGGTCAACACGACACGCGTGCTCGGTCGCGCGTCGCGCCATCCGTGTGCGAGCGCTCCCCCGAGCGCCGTCGTACGAGACCCGGCACGCCGCTTGCCCCTGTGCACGGTGTCCACTGCCGTCCAGCCGCACGCCCTCGCGACATCACCACGAGCGATTGCGCGACTTCCTCTGGCGAATCAACGAAGCGGCCAAGCGCCATGTTCAGCGAGTGCAGGAGTTCGTCCTCCTCGCTTGGGCGGCCATCCGCTTCATCTTCGCCAGACCGTTCTACAGCAGTGACGTGGTACAGCAGATGGACGCGATCGGCGTCCGCTCGCTGACCATCGTCATCCTCACCGGCTTCTTCACGGGGATGGTCCTGGCGCTCCAGTCCTCGGTGCAGATGGCGCAATTCGGCGCCACGATCTACATCGGGCGGCTGGTGACGGCATCGATGATCCGCGAGCTGGGTCCCGTGCTCGCGGGGTTGATCGTTGCCGGACGCGTCGGGTCGGGGATCGCCGCACAGATCGGCTCGATGCGCGTCACCGAGCAGATCGATGCGCTCAACACGCTCGGCACCGACCCGATCAAGAAGCTGGTGACGCCGAGGCTGGTGGCAGCACTCGTCATGCTGCCGGTGCTCACGATCATCAGCGACGTCGTCGGCATCCTCGGCGGGAATGTCATCGCATCCGTATACGTCGGGATTCCGACGTCGCTCTACTGGAGCACCGTGTGGCAGCAGATCGCGCAGGGTGGGTTCACGTGGCACTACATCCCGAACGACTTCATCCAGGGGTTGAGCAAGCCGTTCGTGTTCGGCGGCATCATCGCGCTCACCGGATGCTACTTCGGGCTCAACACGCGCGGCGGCACGGAGGGCGTGGGGATCGCGACGACGCGCACCGTGGTGATGGCGAGCATCGCGATTCTCATCGTGGACTACTTCATGACGCAGCTGCTGCTCGGATTCCTCGCCACATGAGCGGGACGACGCACGCGCCTCCGCTCGCGGCGTCGTTGGCCGCGCCGCTGCCCGACGAGGCGATGGCGCATCCGCTCATCGCACTGGAGCACGTGTCGCTCGCCTTCGATCACCCGGTGCTGGACGACGTGTCGCTGGCGGCGTGCGCGGGCGAGACGCTCGCGATCATGGGGGAGTCGGGGACGGGGAAGTCGACGATCCTGAAGCTCATTCTGCGCCTGCTCGTGCCTGACGATGGGCGCGTACTCGTGGATGGTGAAGACATCACACATCTCACCTTCGAGGACGCGCTCCGCGTGCGACAGCGGATGGGGATGGTCTTTCAGAGCGCGGCGCTCTTCGATTCGCTCACCGTCTTCGAGAACGTCGCCTATCCGCTCCGCGAGCACACGACGCTCCGCGACGACGAGATCGAGGCGCGCGTGCGGCAGAAGCTCGCATTCGTGGATCTCGAGCCTGATCAGGTCATGGAGCAGCTTCCATCGGCGCTCTCGGGCGGGATGCAGAAGCGTGTCGGCATCGCGCGCGCGATCGCGAACGATCCGCAGATCATGTTGTACGACGAGCCGACCTCGGGGCTCGATCCTCTGACCACGGGCACGATCTCGCGGTTGATCCGGAAGCTGCAGCGCGAGCTCGGCGTCACGAGCATCATCGTCTCGCACGATGTGCGTGCATCGTTCACGGTGGCCACGCGTGTCGTGCTGCTCGCGGATCGCCATGTGGCGTTCAGCGGCACGCCGGACGAGATGGTGGCCAGCGATGATGGCTATGTCCGCACCTTCCTTGGCGGCCGCTGAGCTCGGCCGCGCTCCCTTGCGAAGCGCGACGAGGCGCACCCTCGCGCCGCGCCGCGCTCCCTGACCGGGACGGTCCACATGAAGCGATCGACGTCCATTACCTGGGATGAGCTCAAGGTCGGGCTCCTGATACTCGTCGCGGCGGTGGTCATCGCCATCGCCATCGTGCAACTCGGACAGGCGGCGAACCTCTTCGCCAAACGATATCCCCTCGTCACCTTCCTGCCGAACGCGAACGGGCTGCGCGAGGGAAATTCGGTGACGATCGCGGGGCAGCTCGCCGGGATCGTGACGCGCATCCAGTTCCTTCCGCCGGACGGCGACACGACGCGCAACATCGAGGTCGTGATGGCGATCGATGAGCAGCTCGCGCCGCAGGTGCGTGAGGACTCCCGCGTGTCGCTCCGCACGCTCGGGCTCCTCGGCGACAAGGTGCTCGACATTTCGCCGGGCACACCGCGCTACCCTGTGCTTGCGCCCGATGATACCATTCCAGCCACGCAGACGCTCGATTACGAGCAAGTGATCGCACAGGCGGCGGGGACGGTGGGCGACCTCACCGTGTTGACGCACGACCTGCGCAGCATCACCGGCGAGATCGTGCGGGGCGAGGGCACCATGGGCCAACTGATCACGAACCGCACGCTGTACGACCAGTTGAGCGGGACGCTGACGCAGATGAACCAGGTACTCGCGCGGATGCAGAACCCGAACGGAACGTTCGGCCGGTTGATCGACGATCCGACGCTCTACAACCGGCTCACGAGCGCCACCACGCGACTGGATTCGCTCCTCGTTGCAATGCAGTCGCCGCAGGGGACGCTCGGGAAGCTGCTGTACGATGATACGTTGTACACGCGCATGGTCAGCGCGTCGGCGGCGGCAGACTCCGTGCTCCACCTCATGACGCAGGGGAACGGCTTCGCCGCGCGCCTGCTCACCGATCAGGAATTGTACGACCAGCTCAACAAGAGCTTGACGGACCTCAACACGATTCTCGAGGACGTACGACAACATCCGAACAAGTACACGAAGGGACTGGTGAAGATCTTCTGACCCGCCGATCCGCGCCCCCCGCTGCGGGGGTGCTGCTCCTGGCCGTCCTCGGCATCTCGGTCGCTGCTCCCCTCGTTCGACTCTCCCACGCCGATCCGCTCGCCATCGCCGCGTGGCGACTCTTCTTCTCGCTGATCATCGTCGCAGCCTTTCTCGTCGTCTCGGGCGGATGGCGGGAGTGGCGGCGTCTCGATCCGCGCGGCGTCACCATCGCGGTGGTCGCGGGCGTGCTGCTCGCGCTCCACTTCTGGGCGTGGAACGCCTCGGTCGAGCTGACGACCGTTGCAGCGTCGGTGGTGCTCGTCAATCTGCAGCCGGTGATCGTCGCGGGACTTTCCGCGCTGTGGCTCAAGGAGACGCCGACGCGGCGACAGTGGGTTGGCATCGTGGTCGCGATGTTCGGCGCACTGGTCGTGGCGAGCGGCGATTTTCGGAGCGTTGCGCAGCTCGGTGGGAATCGAGCGCTGATCGGCGACGTGCTGGCGTTCCTCGCCGGTGTCGCTGCCGCCATCTACTACCTGGCCGGCCGACGGTTGCGCCAGACGCTCGACCTCTGGGCGTACGTGGGGCTCGTCTACGCGGCGTGCTTCGTTTCGCTGCTCATCTTCGCCGGCATGCGCCACGTACCGCTCCTTCCGCAACCGCCGCGCGAGATCGCCATTTTCATCGGACTCGCCGTCGGCCCGATGATGCTCGGTCACACCGGGATGAACTGGGCACTCCGCTATCTTCCAGCGTACGTGGTGAACCTCACCGTGCTCGGGGAACCGGTGGGCGCGACGCTGCTCGCTGCCGTCCTCCCCGGGATCCGCGAGGTGCCTCCCATGCTGACCCTCGTCGGCGGCGCCTTCGTGCTCGCCGGGATCCTCCTCTCGCTCCCTCGTCGATCCTCGTAGGCTTCATCCG
>DASSNR010000119.1:0-2440 GCA_035687925.1 Gemmatimonadaceae bacterium
GCCATGCACGTCGGCGGTCATCACGTCGGCCGTGATCTGACCGTTCACGTTCGCGGCGTTGACGATACCGGCCGCGAGGTGCACGGTCACCGCTTTCCCCTCGGGCACTTGCACCTGACAATCCGCGCGCGCGTCGATATCGCCGCCGCGAGTGGAGATGCGGATGCGATGGCCGCCGTCCCCACCGAAGGTGCCGTCATCGTTCACGCGCACGGTGGTGTTGAGCGAGACGCCTCCCTGATTGGCGTAGTCGCGCGCGTCGTAATGGATGTCCTTCGCGGGGAAGATGACGCGGAGCGCGTCGTGGCCATCGAGCTTCCCCTGCCGCAGCTGCAGCTGCTCGGCATCCTTGCCGGAACGAGTGACGGTGACGACGACGCCCGAGCCGGTGCCAGGGCCGAGCGTGATGCTGCCGACGAGATTCCAGACGGCGACGTCGGAGCCGGAGAGCGTGAAGCGCTGCGGTTGCTGGGCGAAGGCGGGGGGGACGGTGAGGGCGAGGGCCATCAGCAACATCGGCGCCGCGAGCGTATGCCGTACGAGGCGCGAGCACGCCGTGGGCGCGGCAGGAGCAAGGATCGAGCGCATATGGATGATGCGCATGGACGACTCCTCTGGATGACGTGGTGAGAATGCGGGGTGGGTCCTCTCAATCCTACGTTTCGGGCGCTGACGTGTTTCCCAAGGCGCGCACGACCGTCGCGACCACACCGAGCCTCAGCGGATCATACGCGGGGATGCCCTGAAAGATGCTGGTCGTGCGGGATGCGCTCCACTTGTATTCCCTCGACTGCCGAGGCGATCGTATGGGCATGGCCGCGCCGCTCAAATCCTACACGGCGGACATGGTCCGCGCACTCAACGACCAGCACGACTGGGGCTGGCCGCGCTATGAGGTGGTCGACGGGGAGCTGCTCGTGACGCCGTCGCCACGGCGCTGGCATCAGCGGGTCGCGTTTCGGCTCGCGCGCGCACTGGCCGAGTACCTCGACCGCGAGCCCGTCGGCGAGGTGCTTCCGTCGCCGGCCGATATCTCCTGGGGTCCGAAGATGCTTGTGCAACCCGATGTCTTCGTGGTCCCGCTCGACGAAGCACGACAGACCGAATGGTCGGACGTACGGCACCTGCTCCTCGTGGCCGAGGTGCTGAGCCCGGGGAGCGCGCGGGGCGATCGCATCGTGAAGCGTCAGCTCTATCAACGTGAGGGCGTGCCGCTCTACTGGATGGTGGATGTGGACGCGCGAGCCGTGGAGGTCTGGACGCCGGACGCCCAGACGCCGCGAGTCGAACGCGAACTGCTCGTCTGGCATCCAACGGGCGCGTCCACGCCCTTCACGCTCGCGCTCGCCACACTCTTCCGGCCGGTCTGAACGGGTTCGCCGGCGGCGACTCCAGACATCACCGCTCGAGGCCCACATTTTCGCTACTCGCCCCGCAGAGCGATCGCCGGATCGACGCGCGCCGCCCGTCGCGCTGGGAGCCAGGTGGCCAGGAACGCGACACCCAGGAGTAGAAGGGCGACGCCCGCGAACGTGAGCGGATCGGTGGCACTCACGCCGAAGAGCAGTCGCGAGAGCACACGCGTGAGCGCGAGGGAGCCGAGCACTCCGAGCACGAGCCCCACGAGCGCGGGTCGCATGCCGCGCGAGACGACCTGGCGCAGCACCTGCCCCTTCCGTGCCCCGAGCGCCATGCGGATCCCGATCTCGTGTGCGCGCTGCCCTACCACGTACGCCATCACTCCGTAGATGCCAACCGCCGCGAGCAGAAGGGCCACCAGCGCGAACGCGCCGAGCAGCAGCATGTAGAAGCGCGGCTGTGCGACGGCATCGCCGAGCAGCTGATCCATCGTGCGGACCTGGTAGATCGGGATCTGCGGATCGATCGCCTGGAGGCGGCCGCGGATGGCGTTGAGGAGCGCATCGTCGTCGGACAAGGTCGTACGCACCGCCACACTCATGAAGTCGACGGGCGCCTGACTGTACGACAGATACATTTCCGGCTTGGGCGCGATGCGCATGCCGAAGTCCTTGGTATCCGCCACCACACCGACCACCGTGCCGCCCACGCGCCCTCGGCCGAGCCCGAGCGTCGTGCCGATGGTGAGCTCGTGTCCGACGGGATTCTGCCCGGGCCAGTAGAGCTGCGCGGCCTTCTGGTTCACGACGACGACGGGCGCGGCGCCGGCGCGATCGGCATCGTTGATCGGGCGCCCGCGGAGCACGGGGATGCCGAGCACGCGGAAGTAGTCGGGCGTGACGATGCGCACCTGCGGCGATGGCGTCTGATCCTGCTCATTCGACGTGAGGACGCGGCCATCGAGCTCGTGCACCGAGATCTGATAGTCGAACCCCGTGAGCGGCATCCCGAAGACGGCGCTCGCGTCCTGCACGCCGGGCACCGCGCGCACATCGCGCAGGAGCTGCGTGAAGAACACGTC
>DASSNR010000007.1:0-3596 GCA_035687925.1 Gemmatimonadaceae bacterium
GACGCGGAGATCACCCGAGCACGCGCCGTCGAGCTCGACGGCGCGTGCTCGGGCACGGAGCATGAAGGGAGACCTCGAACACGGCATCCCACCGCATCACTCCGCGCACTTCACGATGAGGCCACGCGATCATGACCACGAGCCGGCAGACGAACTGGATGGACTTTCCGAAACTCCGGAAGCTGGTCGACGACGCCAACAGATTGACGCTCGCCGAGCGCATCACGCTGGTGAAGGGATTGGTCCCTGGCATTCGCGATGAGCTCAACGACCGCGAGTACGAGGGCTTCATCGAGGACATCCGCCTGAAGGGCGCGCGCTTCGAGGAGGCGAAGACGCACCCCGGCGAAGGCCGCGCCGAGCGGAAGATTCCCGGGGAACGGGAGTTGGAGAGAAGGTCGGAGCTATGAGCTGTGAGCTCTGAGCTTTGGGCTGTGCGTTGGGTTCTGAGCACCGAGATCCAGCACGCCGTTGGCTCATAGCCCAAAGCTCAGAGCTCACAGCTCATAACTCTCACCGTCCTTCCGCCTCCCTCTCCTCCAACCTCCGCCTCCGCCGCTCCTGTGCGGCGAGGTAGCGGCGCTGCTCGTCTTCGGTCTCGGGGATCACGGCGGGGACTTCCACCGGGCGGCCGTTGCGGTCGATCGCGACGAACGTGACGTAGCACGAGTTCGTGTGGCGGCGCACGCCGTCGAGCAGGTTCTCGGCCTCCACGCGCACGCCCACCTCCATTGACGTGCGCCCCGCGAAGTTCACCGACGACTTCATGATGATGAGATCGCCCAGGTGAATGGGCTCGCGGAAGTCGACGCGGTCCACGGAGACGGTGACGCACTGTTGCCGCGCGTGACGGATGGCGGACACGGCGGCGGTGCGATCGAGTAAGGAGAGGATCACGCCGCCGAACACGTGCCCCATATTGTTCGCGTGCTGCGGCATCATGATCTCGGAGGTCTCGTGCTGCGACTCGCGCACGGGGCGGCCGGGCCGGGAGACTGGCGTGACAGCGGGCGAAGAGCGTTTGGTCATGGCGATACGGGCGTCGTCGGAGTAGAGTGCGGCGTCTCGGAAGGCACGCTCGAGCGCGTGCCGCGTGGTACTGTCGACTGCGGGCGCGTCGAGCCAGAAGACACGATGCGCGGGTGATGGGACGGTGCCAATGGCCCACCGGCGACCCGCGCTGTCGACGAGCGAGAGGCCAGTCGCATCGTTCGCCGAATCGTATCGCGCGAGCACGCGGTAGCCGGCGTGCTGCCATTGCGTCAGTGATGAATCGTGCGGCGTCGCGGGGAGCGTGCGCGCGATGTCGGTCCACCATGCCGGCGGCGCGACAGGGATCGGCGGGAGCGCCATCGAGAGTCCGCCGGCGCGCCACCCGCGCCCGGGGACGACGAACTCCACCGCGGGGCCGCGGTCCACGTCGACGAGCACGAAGCTCATGCTGTCGAAGCGAAACGCACCCAGCGTGTGTCGTGCGATGCGCGCGCGGGCATCGCGCGACGCCCGCACCGAATCCTCGAGGCGTGCGAGCAGCTCCGCGCCGCGCTGAACGATCGACGTCGCCTGCTCGACGCCGAACAGCTGGGCGAGGCTCACCGGCCGCCCGCTGCGAAGATCGAGCACGCCGCGCCGGCTCGCGCGCCATCCATCGCGATCCGCAAGGTCGGCGCCGGCATCGTACGAGTACGACAGGTACGGGCCGTACGTCCCGAGGACGTCCAGGTCACTCGACGCATCGACATTCAGATCCTCGTCGGGATCCTCGTCGTCGCCGAGTGGGCGGTCGTGCGGATGGTGCCGCACGTACCACTGCTCGAGGTTCGCCATCGCCGTGTCGTGGAAGACGAGCATCGAGTCGTTGGTGATGAGGTCGCGCCGGTAGAGCGACTGGCCGACGATGACCGCGCGCGTGTAGGAGCGGTCGTCGTCCACGACATACGTCTCGTAGAAGCGGCCACCGAAGTACGCCAGGTGCAGCGGGACGCCGTTCACGTGCACGCCCTGCGGCCCGCTCCGCACCCAGAAGGTGGAGTCGCCCGCCGCCACGAGGAATTCCGAGGCGACCGGCGGCGAGTGGCCGGCATGACACGCGGCGGCGAGGAGCGCGATCGGGAGGAAGCGCAGGCGAGACATCGGGCGAAAATATAGTGATCGCCGATGCACGATGCGCGTTGCGTCCGTATTACTTTCGCGTCGATGGATGTAGATTTGCCAGCGCACGCCCGCCATTGCATTCCCGCCATCCGGAGCACACGCAGCACATGCGCAGTATTCCCTTCCTCGTTCTGGCCCTCACCGCGTGCGGTGCGGGTGAAGCGGCCCGTTCGCCCAAGCCCACCGCGCAGACTCCGCACCCGGACAGCGTCGCCGTCGCTGCAGCGCCGAGCGAGAGCACAAGGCACGCGGCACACGCGACGCCCGCGTCTCACGTCACGCCGTCCAAATCCAGGACGCCTGCGCCTGCGCTGGCCACCGCCGCGCCCGCGCCGTCGCACGGGAAGCTCCCTGTCTTTCAGGCCGGGGACACGACCCCGGTGCATCGCATGGCCGATCCGGGGATCGTGCGCGGGCTATACGTGAATCGCTGGGCCGCACAGAGCCCGAAGCGGATGCGCGAGCTGATCGCCATCGCGGACTCCACCGAGATCAACGCGCTGGTGATCGACATGAAGGACGAGTTCGGGCTCAACTTCGAGCCGACTGATCCGCTCGTGGCACGCAATGCCGGGAACGCGGGGCACGTGGCCAACCTCCGTGCGCTGATCGACACGCTCAAGGCGCACAACATCATGCCGATCGCCCGGCTCGTCACCTTCAAGGATTCGGTGACGGCGCGCGCCAACCCCGAGCACACGATTCGCACGGCGGACGGCAGCGAGTGGAAGGACAAGAAGGGGCTCACGTGGGTGAACCCGTACGACAAGGATGTGTGGGAGTACAACATCCGCGTCGCCGAAGAGGTCGCGCGGTTGGGCTTCGCGGAGATCCAATTCGATTACATCCGCTTCCCCGAGCCGTACAAGAGTCTCCCGCCGCAGGTCTTTCCCGGCCAGGACGGCGTTCCGAAGGCCGTCGCGCTCGCGAACTTCTTCAAGGCGGCGTGCCCGCGCATCCACGCGCTCGGCGCGCGGTGCACGGCGGACATCTTCGGCCTCGTGACGTCGATCCGTGGCGCGCTCGAGGTGGGGCAGCAGTGGGAGACGCTCTCGCAGGTGACCGATGTGCTGCTCCCGATGGTGTACCCGTCGCACTATCCGAGCGGTGCGTTCGGCCTCTCGCACCCCGACTCGGAGCCGTACAAGGTGATCGACGCCGCGATCAGCAGTGCGCGCGAGCGCGACACCAAGCTCGGCATCGACGACGCAGGGCACGTGCGCCCCTGGCTGCAGGCCTTCACCCTCGGCTCACCGCGCTACGGTCCGGCGGAGCTGTCCGAGGAGAAGCGCGCCGTGTACGACGCGGGCTACGACGGCTGGGTGATGTGGAACCCCGGCTCCGAGTACGAGATCTACCGGCCGGCGCTGGAGCGGGAGACGGTGTCGAGGAGGAAGGTCGGGGTGGCGGGAAGACAGTGAGTCAGTAGATCAGTAGGTCAG
>DASSNR010000008.1:0-21639 GCA_035687925.1 Gemmatimonadaceae bacterium
AGCACCTGTGTGCCGTACGACGCTTCGCGCAGGAAGCGGGTCACTGCAGTGCGATCGTTCCGCAGCTTCTCGCGCAAGACCTTGACGGCCACGGCCCCGTGCGCCGGATGCTCGGCACGGTAGACCACTGCCGTTCCTCCCTCGCCGACCATATCGTGAAGGGTGTATCCGGCGAGCGTTGTTCCGGAAAGGTCTTCGCGAGTCACCGGGGCGAAGCTAATCGTGCATTTCCACCCGAGCAAGCGATGCCATCACACTGCATCGATCATCTGGGTCATCCCCTGTTCTCTCGGAGCCCTCACCCCATGCTGCACCGGTCCCGCCTCGTTCTCCGCCGAGCTGTCGTGCCGCTGCTCCTGGCCGGACTCATCGGCTGTGGAGCACGACACGGCGAGCACGATCGACTGAGCCCGCGTCGTGCACCGCACAACAGCGCGCGCAACACCTCGCTCGATCCCATCCCGGTGTATCAGCGCGCCGGACTGCTCGCCGCCGCAGAGCCGTTGCCGTTCGTCGGCAGTATGCACTATCTCGCCGGGGCCACGCCCGACTCGACGCTCGTGCTTCTCACGCTCTCGCTGGCCAATCATGCGCTGGCGTTTTCAACGGAAGGGGACAGCCCCCGCGCCGCCTACACGGTGGTCGCCGATGTCCGTGCCGGCAGCGCGAACAGTGGACCATCGGCTGGACACATCGAAGCGCACGAAGTAGTGCGCATTGCCTCGCTCAAGGAAGCCGTGCGTACGGACCCCAGCATCGTCTTTCAGAAGTTCATCACGGTCGCGCCGGGCGTCTACACGCTCACCGTCTCCGTGCAGGATGACGGGAGCATTCACAACAGCACGCAGGATGTTCGGCTCGCCGTGCCGCGGCTCGATGCGGGGACGCTGTCATCCCCGATCGTCGTCTATCAGGCCACGCCGCGCATCGACCGCGCTGCAGCGCCGCGGATGATCGCGAACCCGCGTGCGACGGCGGTCTTTGGCCGCGACTCGGTGGTGCAGGTGTACCTGGAGGGATACGCTCTCCCGTCGCCGGCGCGCGTCGTCGTGATCACGCGGACGCCGGAGGGGACAGAGTTGTGGCGCGATACGGTGACGATGGCCGGCCACAGCGCACCGATCGACACACTCGCCACCGCGCGCGTCGATATCCCGATCACGCAAATTGGCGTGGGGACGTTCGAGGTGGAAGCGGCGACGATCAGTGCAGATGCTAGTGCAGGCGCACCGGCATCCGACACCGTGCGCGCGCCGGTCTTCGTGAGCTTCTTCGATGATGGCGCCATCGCGACCTTCGACGACATGCTGAGCTACCTGCGCTACTTCACGACGCCTGACAAGCTCGATGCGCTCCGCAACACGACGCCGGCGGATCGCGCCGCCGCATGGGCGGCGTTCTGGGCGGCCACCGATCCCGTGCCGTCGACACCCGAGCATGAAGGGATCCGCTCCTACTTCGCGCGTCTGCAAATGGCGAACGATCGCTTCCGCGATGAGGACGAACCGGGATGGCTCACTGACCGCGGCAAGGTCCTGATCATACTTGGCGAACCGGATCAGATCCTCAAGTCGAGCCCGATGAACGACCGCGGTCGCATCGAGACGTGGCTCTACAGTCAGCGGCAGCTGGAGCTGGTGTTCGTGAACCGCACGGGCACGGGCGGACGCTGGCAACTGACGCCGAGCAGCGAGATGCAGTTCGAGAGCATCGTGCAACGCGAGCGAACCCAGTAACGGCAGCCGTGGCGTACGTCTTCTCCCTGCATCACGAGCTCGCGCGCAAGACGCTGCACATCCTGACGGTCGTGATTCCGCTGGCGTACGCGAGCGGCCTCCCTCGGTCCATTCTCGTCGCCGTGCTCGCCGTGCTGAGTGTGATCGCCGTGGCGATCGAGCTCGCACGCGTGCGGCACGCGCGCACCCGTGCAGCGTTTCAACGGGCCGTCGGACATCTGTTGCGTCCGCACGAACGCGAGCAGTGGGCCGGCGCCACGTGGCTCATTCTGTCGTTTCTCGCGGTGGTCGTCGTGGCACCACGGCCGGTGGCGATCACCGCGATGTGGGCCGTTGCCGCCGGCGACGCGGCCGCCGCACTCGTGGGCCGCAGCGTCGCCGAACGTCGCGTCGATCGCACGCGCAAGACGATCGCGGGGAGCGCCGCGTGCTTTCTCGTTACACTCGCGGGCGGCGTGCTCATCGCGGCGCTGTCACCGGTCGAAGCCGTCACAGCGGCTGTGGCGGCTTCGATCGCCGAATGGCCGCAGGGTGGAGTGGACGACAATATCCGCATCGTTGCTGCGGTCACGGCGGTCCTTCTGCTCTGGCGGCAGGCATTCTCTTGACAAAAACGCAATCTGTTCCTATATAGGCGCTCGCAAGCCGCCGGAGGCTTGCCCGGCACAACGCAGTGCAGGATCCGTTTCACCCCGTAGGAGGCAGCGCGAATGGCCAGAGGGAAAGTCAAGTGGTTCAATGATGCGAAGGGGTATGGCTTCATTGAGCAGGAGGGCGGCGAAGACGTCTTCGTTCACTTCTCCGCGATCAGCATGGAGGGCTTCAAGACCCTCGCGGAAGGACAAGAGGTCGAGTTCGAGATCCTGACCGGAGAGAAGGGGTTGCACGCCGCCAACGTCCAGCGCGTCTAAGTCCCTCCATCCAGAACCGCAGGCTGTTCGACGCGCCTCCGCCTGTCCGATCCTGACAGGCGTGATTATCCCACGCCCCACCAGCCCCCTTGGTGGGGTGTGGTGCATCTGCGGGGTGGTGTGACGCCCCCCATCCCGCGAACTTTCGTGCTATGCAGCCGCCCGAATCGCCGCGCCTCTTCCTGATCGATGGCTACGCGCTTATCTACCGCGCGTTCTTCGCACTCATCTCGCGCCCGCTGACCACCAGTCGCGGCGAAAATACCTCCGCCGCGTGGGGGATCGTGAACTTCCTGCAGCGGCTCCTCGAGCGGCACCATCCCGAATACATCGCGTGGGTGCACGACTCGGGGCTCTCCTTCCGCCACGAGCGCTATCCGGAATACAAGGCGACGCGCGAGAAGCTGTCGGAGGAATTGCAGTCCGACTTCGATCGAGGAATGGAGCGCATCGCCGAGCTCCTCTCGGCGTACAAGATCCCCGTCCTCGCGCTCGAAGGGTACGAGGCCGACGACGTGATCGGCACGCTCGCGCGCCAGGGTGTCGACGCGGGCGTGAACACCATCGTCGTATCCGGTGACAAGGATTTTCAACAGCTCGTGCGCCCAGGTGTGTGGCTGCTCAACCCCGGGCGCGGTGGACCGGCGAGCGTCGAGGAGCAGTGGGTCGGCGTCGAGAATGCATGCGATCGATTGGGTGTGCCGCCGCAATACGTCACCGACTATCTCGCACTTGTGGGCGATTCGTCGGACAATGTGCCCGGGGTGCGCGGCATCGGGGACAAGACGGCGAGCGAGTTGGTGAACACGTACGGTGATCTCGAGTCGATTTTGGCGCACGCGCCCGACATCGCCAAGAAGCGGCCGCGCGAGGCGCTCCTCGAGCATGCCGCGATCGCTCGGCTCTCCAAGGAATTAGTAACGATTCGAGACGATCTCCCGGTCGCGCTCGACCTGGAGACGCTCGCGGTGCGCGAGCCGGATCATGCCCGCCTCAAGGATCTGTTCGTCGAGCTCGAGTTCCACTCGCTCGCCAAGGACCATGTGGTCGAGGCAGCGCCGGAGCCCGAGCAGCCGAGCACGCGCTACGTGACGGTCGATACCGTCGCCGCCATGCGCGACGTCGTCGCCAGAGCACGCCGAGCGCCGTACATCGCCGTGGACACTGAAACGGTGATCGATCCTGAGAGCCCTCAGCTCGTCGATCCGCTCCGCTCCACGCTCGTCTCGATCTCGATCGCCATTGCGCCGGGTGAGGCGTACTACTTTCCGCTGCGCCATCGCGCGTTTCAATCCGCGCAAGGCGAGCTCCTCATCGATGCCTCGGGCGACCGCGCGCCCACCGATGCGCCCGAAGACCGCGGTCTCGTGCGGGGCGGTGATGAGGCGACAGACGTGGATGGCGACGCGGCCCCCCGCCCGACCAAGCGCAAGGCCAAGCGCTCCGCCGCCGCCGCCGAGCCAACGAGCATCGCGGCTCGGCTGCTGCGCGGTGGCAGCTCACCAGTCCGGAACCTTCCGCCGCTCGATGCGCCCGAGATGGCGCCACTCCGGGCCCTGCTCGAGGATCCCGCCGTCCGCAAGACGGGGCAGAACGCGAAGTACGACCTGCTCACGCTCCGCCGCGCCGGCGTCGAGCTGCGCGGGCTCGACTTCGACACCATGATCGCGAGCTATCTGCTCGATCCCGGCCGCCGCTCGCATGGGCTCGATGTGCTCGCGCTCGAGTTCCTCGATCACAAGATGACGTCGTACGTGGAGTTGTGCGGGAAGGGAAAGAGCGCGATTCCGTTCGACGGGTGCCCCGTCGATGCCGCGCGCGACTACTCGTGCGAGGATGCGGACATGACGCTCAGGCTGCGCGCGCTCTTCGAGCCGCAGCTCGAGGCGTTCCGTCTGACCGCACTCTTCCGAGATGTCGAGATGCCGCTCGTCGATGTGCTCGCCGAGATGGAGTGGGCCGGCATCTCGATCGACGTCCCGTGGTTCGCATCGCTCAAGGAGCGCTTTCAGCGGGAGCGCGAGCGTGCGGAGCAGGAGATCTATCAGGAGGCTGGGCTCGAGTTCAACATCAATTCCAACCCGCAGCTCCGGCACATCCTCTTCGAGAAGCTCGATCTCCCGGTGATCAAGCGGACAGCAACCGGGCCATCGACGGACGCGAGCGTGTTGCAGGAGCTCGCCGAGCAGGGACACACGCTCCCCGAGCTGCTCATGGAGTATCGGGAGCTCGCGAAGCTCGAGAGCACGTATCTCGACGCGCTCCCCGCGCTCATCAATCCGGAGACGCATCGCATCCACACGTCGTTCAATCAGACGGTGGCGACGACGGGACGGCTGTCGTCGAGCGAGCCGAACCTGCAGAACATCCCGATTCGGCGCGAGCTCGGGCGTGACATTCGTCGCGGCTTCGTGCCGCGCCAGGGGTGGCAGCTCGTCTCGGCCGACTACTCGCAGATCGAGCTGCGTCTCCTGGCGCACCTCTCCGGCGATCCCGCGTTCGTCGAAGCCTTTCGCGCCGGCGGCGACATCCACCGGCAGACCGCGTCGATCATCTTCGGTGTGCCCGTCGGCGAAGTCACGGCAGACATGCGCGCGCGCGCCAAGACGATCAACTTCGCCACGATCTATGGCCAGGGGGCGCACGCACTGTCGCGTCAGCTGCGCATCGAGCACGCCGAGGCGAAGCAGTTCATCACCGAGTACTTCGAGCGCTTCCAGGGGATCCGCGCCTACCTCGATTCGATGATCGAGTTCGCGCGCGAGCACGGCTACGTGCAAACGATCTTCGGCCGCCGCCGCTACATCCCGGAGATGCGCGATCGCAACTTCAATGTGCGCGCGTTCGGGGAGCGCACGGCCACGAACTCGCCGATTCAGGGATCCGCCGCCGATCTCATCAAGATCGCGATGATCCGCATTCACGATGCGCTCCGCACCGAGCAGCTCGACACGCGCATGCTGTTGCAAGTGCACGACGAACTCGTGTTCGAGGCGCCGCCCACGGAGCTGGAGCGTGTCACGGCGATGGTGAAGCACGAAATGGAGCACGCCGCCCAGCTGTCCGTTCCGCTCGTGGTCGACTTGGGCGTCGGCGACAACTGGCTGAGCAGCAAGGCGTAGGGCATTGCAGGATGCAAGGAATCGGGCATTTGGATGCGGTCAGGATGCCCGATCAGCGACCGCTGGCCGCCATAACACCTTGCCGGCAAAAGTGTTACATTGGCGCGGCTCAATGGGCACCCCGCTTGCCTCCTGCGTGGCCGGTATTTCACTGACGACGGTTCACTCCCATGCATCGATCTCGAATCGCTGGATTCACACTGATCGAGCTGTTGATCGTGATCATCATTATCGGCATTCTTGCCGCTATTGCCATCCCTGCGTTCAACTCGACGAAGGGGAAGGCCTATTCCGCGTCGCTCAAGACCGACCTCCGGAACCTGGCCACGGCGGAGGAAGCGTATTTCTTTCAGGCGAACGTCTACACGGACAACCTGAGCGATCTGAACTTCACGAAGACACAAGGCGTGACGATCACCTTTGGCGAAGCCACGGCCAGCGGGTGGTCGGCCACTGCCACGCGGCCACTCGCTATACCGGCGACATGCGCCTTGTACGTGGGGAACGTGACTCCGGTCGCGCCGGCGACAACCGAGTCACAGATTACCTGCCAGTGACCGCGTAGCGAGGCGAGGGCTGGCGGTCGGCGTGCGCAGGGTAATGGGGGACGGCGTCCCGTACCGTGAATTCACGCGCCGTCGAGACGGAATGATCCACGCGATGGACGGCGGGCTCTGGTTGCACCGCCACGTCTGGAAGGGGCAACCGATGGCGCATCTGGTCTCCACGGATCGTGAGCGATTGCTCCGATACGGACATCACGTGGGGCTGCCGGAGAGCCGGCTCCAATTCAAGCCGCTGAAAGATCCGCGCACCGGCATCCGCCGGGACGCCTGGCACTGGGACCTCGTGGGCGACTTCCTGCCGCCCCGGTGATCGCGCCATCCATGCGGTCCTCGATCCGCTGCATGGCGGTGCTCATCGCGACTGCGCTGTGCGCAATGGGGTGCGAGCGCTCACATTCGGCGCCGACGGTCGATACGACCGCGTCACGCGCGAGCACTCCGCCGCGGACGACGCGAGCGACGAGCGTCCCCGCGAGTGGATGGGAGACAAGCGCGGGCGCGGTGCTCGTCGTTCGTGACAGTGCGCCGTCGTCTGCATTCGTCATCTTTCCGCAGTACACGGACTCCGTGCTGCCCGACACGGTGCGCTTCGACGATGCAGCGCTCGCCGGTACGCCGCTCGATCTCCTCGGCCGAGCAGGGCAGGTAGGTGAAGCTCGACTCGGTACCGTCACGAATCAGGAATGGAGCGGCTCGGGGTGCATCGAATGGCCCACGGCATCGCTGCGGACCGTGAGCGACACCGCGCTCCCGCCCATGTGGAGCGTGGCGTTTACCGCCGGGCGTGTCCAACCGATCGCGCTCGATTCACTCGAAGCGCTGTCGCGTCCCGATTCCGCACGACTTGCCGCTGACATCACGCGCCTTGCGTCGGCACTCCCGAACGACACGGTGCCTGCCTTCCGCGGGGTCCCCTTCGCGGTCGATCGGGCATATCGCTTCTCGTTGGCGTCCGGCGTCCGCGTGATCGTCTCCGAGGTCGTGCAGCGGCTCAACCAGGAGGCGAATCCGCTCGAGCAGGAAATTCTGCTCGTCGCCGAGCGTGACAGTGCAGGGAAGAACGCACGTCCGCGGACCGTGTACTTCGAGCGGAACTCAGGGAGCGAGGACCGGCTCGAGACGTTCGACGTGCTCGCGGCGGTGATGCTCGGTACGCCGCGCCGTCCAACGCTCGTGCTCCTGCGCGAGGGACCGGAGACTAATGCCTACGCGCTGCTCGAGCGAGGCACCGACGGCCAGTGGCGCCTGCGGTGGACTAGCGCGCGAACAGGATGCTGATGTTCGGCGCGAGCTAGGCGGCGATCGTCGTCGCCACGCGCACCTTGCTCAGTTGCAGCCGACGAATGGCGGCGATGCCGAAAGCCGGACCCAGAGCGAGGAACGCGAACGCCCAGCGCCACCCCACCGCATCGACCATGCGCGGCACGAGTTGGATGCTCACCGTCGTGAGCAGAAAGCCGAGTGAGGTCTGGAGCGTAAGTGCAGTGCCGACGGCATGCGGCGGCACCGATTGCGTGACCAGCGTGCTGAACTGCGCGCTGTCGGCGATCACCGAGATGCCCCATACCCACGCGAGCGGGACGAGGATCTCGAATCGCGCGCCGAACAGGGAGCCGATGAGGAGAGCGCAGCATCCGCTCACTGCCATCGCGCGCGTGACGAGTCGCTCGTAGCCAATCCGGTCGGCCACCCATCCACCCCACACGCAGCCGAGGCCGCCGATCGCGATAGCGCTGAAGGCGAGGAGCCCTACCGCTTGCGTGGATGGACTGGAGAGCCCTGCCGCTCGCCGCCCGGCCGCACTGGCCGCGAAGAAGGCGGGGATCCAGGTCCAGAAGCTGTAGAGCTCCCACATATGGCCCAGATACCCGCTCACGGCCTGTCGCCATTCGCGCTCGCGGACGACGGTGCCGACGAGGCTCCACGAGAACGGCCGGCGAGTGAACGAGAACGGACCATCACGGTAGCCGCTCGCGACGAGCAGCGCGGACGCGAGCGCGGCGGCTGATGCGACGAGAATAACGGGCGCAATCCCGGCGCCCTCCAATGCGTGCACGAGATAGGGCGTCGCCTTGCCCACAGTGAGTGCGCCGACGATGGTGCCGATCGCGAGTCCGCGCTGCGAGCGGAACCACGTCGAGATCATCTTCATCGCGGGCGGATAGACGCCGGCGAGACAGAAACCCGTGGCGAAGCGCAGCACGAGCGCGGACCGATACCCCGGCACGATGAGGAGCGCCGCATTCACGAGTGCGCCGAGCGCGGCTGCGCCGGCGAAGTACGCGCGTGACGAAATGACGTCGGCCAGGTTGAGCAGCGCCGCCGCTGCCGTGCCGGCCACGAAGCCCAGCTGCACGATCGCGGTGAGCCACCCCGTCTCGCTCGCGCTCAAATGCCAGAGGTGCTGCAGCTGCGGTGCGATGGCACTCGCCGCGAACCAGAGCGACATGCCGAGGAGCTCAGCCGTCGCGAGCAGTGCGAGGATGCGCCAGCGCGATGGATGCACATCGCGCGCGAGATCAGGCGCCGTGTCGATCTCGCTCATGTCGCGTCACAGACCGGTGGGGACATCGATGAACTCCCACGGGAGATCGTAGCGCTCGGCGACATAGGCGGCGAGCGCCTGCACGCCGAGCGTCTCAGTGGCATAGTGGCCCGCGTAGATGATCGCGATCCCCAACTCGTCCGCATCCACCGCGGTCCAGTGCGGCCCCTCGCCCACGATGAGCGTGTCGATCCCGCGCTCCGATGCTTCGCGCAGCGTTTCGGCGGAAGCCCCCGCCCCGGTGCAGATCGCCCAACGCTTCGTCATGCGTCCGTCGTCGACGCTCGAGTGCCGCACATCGCCGCCATAGCGTCGCGCCACGCGTCCGGCGCGATCGATGAGCTCCGCCGTAGGGAGCTCCATCTGCCCGGCGACGCCGATATCGATTGTCTTGTAGCGCGCGAAGCCACTGCTCGGTGCGAGCCCCAGCTCGCGTGCGAGCAGAACGTTGTTGCCGAATTGCGAGTGCGCGTCGAGCGGCAGGTGCGACGAGTAGAGCGCGACGTCGTATCCGAGCAGGAGGCGAACGCGACGCACATGGGCACCGCGCAACGGAACGAGTCCGCCCCAGAAGAGCCCGTGATGTACGAGCAGCAGGTTGGCGCCCGCGTCGATTGCACCACGGATGGTGCGCTCGCGCGCGTCCACCGCTGCGGCAATCCGTACTATGTCCGCGTCGCTATCCACCTGGAGACCGTTCAGTGCGTTGCTGTAATCCGGGATATCCGCGGTTCGAAGCAGTGTGTCCAGATGGTTGGCGATCTCGCGGACGTTCGACATGACGAAGCGATCTCCCGGGGTGTGAGCGAGGCGTAAGTATGAAGCACGACAGCCTGCCCCGCCACCCAACGGCGCGGGGATGTGGGAAGTCGATGTGGATTGTGGTGGAGAACGCGCGAACGCGACGCATAAGCGCCGCTGGTGGAGGGGGTTACGACAGACCCACGACGCTGTGGAAAACACACCATCGCCGGCCGTCAGTCGAACGCTGACGGCCAGTGATGGCGAGCGGGGTGCTGTGTGGAGGGGGCGCGCGCCGCAGTGCGCGGTGCGCGTCAGGAAGCAGCGACGGCGGGAGCGCGGTGCGGCGGCTCGGCGCGCGCCGGTGCGTGCGCGGCATCCGCGATGCGCACGTGTCCGTTGATCGTACCCCCTTCGACAACGGCGATGGACTTCGTGCTGATGTCCCCCGTCACGACGGCGGTCTCCTGGACCTCGAGACGCTCGGAGGCGGCGATCGAGCCCTGGACCCGTCCTCCGATCACGGCCTCACGGGTCGTGATATCGCCATGGACTTCGCCCTGTCGGCCGATGAGAACCTGTCGCCCCGCACGGATGGCGCCCTCGACGCGTCCTTCGATCTTGACGACGCCATCGGTGTCGATGTCGCCCGTGATCTTCATGCCAGCGGCGATGATGGACAACGCGCCTTCGCCACTCGGGCCGGACGCGCGCAGCTCACCGGTCCCGTTGCCGTCCTTATTGAACATTGCCATGCTGTGATCCTTTCTTCAGGAGCGAGGTTGGGTCCACATTCACGCCGCCGTACTTCAACTCGAAGTGCAGATGCGCGGGTAACGACGCGGTCGGTCCGCCGGAGCGGGCGATGATGGCACCGGCCTGGAGACTGTCGCCCTGTGTGACGCGCACGCTGTCCACGTTGCCGTAGATCGTCTCGTAGCCATCGCGGTGTGCAACACGGAGCAGCGATGCGTGCGGGGCCTGCGTCTGTATCTCGACGACTACCCCTGCTCCCGCGGCACGGACCGGCGTACCACGGGGAACGGCGATGTCGATGCCGGAGTGTGAGGCCGAATCCGATGCGAAGTCGGAGAGAATGGTGCCAGCGCTGGGGAGCGGCCAATCGAACGATGACGCACCGCTCTGCGCTCGCGCGGACTCGGACGTGGCCACGCCGAGCATACGCTGCACTTGATGGAACCTGCCGTCGAGCTCGTTCAACGCAACCTGCAGCGTATCCAATCGCGCGACCTCGTCCTGCAGCGTCGTCACCCGCTTCGTGAGGAGCGGCACGCGCACAGCCTGCGACGCCAGATAGAACCAGCTGATGCTGCCGAGACCGATGAGCACCGCGGCGATGATGAGACCGATCTTCAACAGCCGCACCTGGCGCAGCGTGAGAATGATCGTGCGGTTGGCGAGGCCGCTCTCGCGATGCACGTGGATGACCATCGCGCCGGCGTTGGGCGTATAGATGTTGCCGTAACCGCGCTTCGGCTTCTCCGGCATTCCCCCGGTCATGGCATCTCTCGCTTCGCCCCGAGAATGAGCTCGAGCACGCGTTGCAGATCGTCCAGGGAGTAGAAAGAGATCCGGATGCTCCCCCGGTCGCGCGCGTCAGCGACAAGCTTCACATCGGTTTGAAAGTGCTGACGGAGAAGATCCTCCGCGCGTCGGGCCTCGGCCCGTCGGCTTCGGGAAGGCGCGGGGTGCGGCGCGCGGGCTTTCGGACGTTCCGGTCGATCGGCGCGGACCCGGTGTTCCACGTCGCGCACCGTCAACCCCTTCGCCACCGCCTCGCGAGCGAGGTCGACGATCAGCCGCTCCTCGCTGAGGGCCAGAAGCGCGCGAGCATGGCCAATCGAGAGTTGTGCCTCCTGCACCATGCGTCGGACGGACGCAGGTAAGCCCAATATCCGCAACAAGTTAGCTACTGTCGAACGGTCCTTGCCCACGACGTCGGCCACCTGCTGCTGCGTCAGCGTGAACTCGGCGATGAGGCGCTGGTAGCCCTCGGCCTCCTCGATTGGATTGAGGTCCGCGCGCTGGAGGTTCTCGACCAGGGCGAGGGTGAGCAGCGTGCGGTCGTCGAAGTCCCGAACGACGGCCGAAATATCACTCCAGCCAAGCCGAGTCGCCGCACGCAGGCGGCGCTCCCCCGCGACCAGCTCGTAGCCGCCACCCGATGGCGCTCGGCGCACCGTGATGGGCTGGAGCAGCCCATTCGCGCGCAGGCTCGTCTCGAGCTCGGCCAACTCGTCGGCGCGGAATTCTTTCCGCGGCTGGTACGGGTTGGGCCGGATCTTCTGGATGGCGATCTGTTGGAGCGCGCTCTGCTCAGCACCGCTGCCAGGAGCCGGGACTTTGGTGGCGATAAGGGCTTCGAGGCCGCGTCCGAGCCGCCGAGGCTTGTCTTGAGGAGTCGATGGTGGGGGGGACATCAGGGGCAAAGCCTGGAGTGGAGAGGATCGATTCAGCGACGGCGTAACGGACGTGCTGGGACCGAACTACTGAGCATCGGCGGGCGTGGGATGGACGAGCGCTGGCGCGGCAGAGTCACCGACACGCTGTTGGCGATCAATCAGCTCCCGCGCGACGCTCATGTATGCCTGGGCACCGACAGAGGTGACGTCGTAGAGGATGATGGGCTTGCCGAAGCTGGGCGCTTCGGCGAGTCGCACGTTTCGGGGGATGACGGTCTGAAAGACCTTGGCGCCAAAGTAGTCGCGGGCATCGGCCGCGACCTGTCGCGAGAGATTCAGGCGTGCGTCGTACATGGTGAGAAGCACGCCGTCGATGCTCAGGTCGGGATTGGTGCCGCGCTGGAGGAGGTGGATGGTATTGAGGAGCTGCGAGAGCCCCTCCAGCGCGTAGTATTCGCACTGAAGCGGGATGAGGATCGCGTCGGCCGCCGTCAGCATGTTGACGGTAATGAGACCGAGCGACGGTGGGCAATCGATCAGCACGTAGTCGTAGTCGTCGCCCAGGAGGGCCAGTGCCGATCGCATGGCCTGCTCGCGCTGCGGGTGCTCGATCAACTCGATCTCGGCGCCGGCGAGGTCCGGGGTGGCCGGGGCGACATCGAGATGCTTGAACTGCACGGACCGGTGGATCACGTCGGCGAGCGCGCATTCGCCGATCAACGCCTCGTAGACAGTGCGCTGGATCGTGTCGGCGGCGATGCCGATGCCGCTGGTCGCATTCCCCTGCGGATCGCCATCGAGAAGGAGCGTGCGCTGCTCGGCGACGGCAAGGCTTGCGGCAAGATTGACGGCGGTGGTGGTCTTCCCCACTCCGCCTTTTTGGTTGGCGATCGCGATGACCCGGGCCACGTGCTGCGGTGTCTGGTGGGAATCGTGAGGGTGAGCGGAGGAATATAGGGACGCTGGCGGGCCGCGGCTAGCGAAGTGTGTCACGTGAAACATGTGGGCCGGCGCGCAGGAATCGCGATACCGATTCCTGCTGGAGATGCGCCGGATGTGCCACGTGAAACATTGTGCTCGCCGCAGCCCATAGGCGTCTGGCGCCTACTTGCTCCCGGGTGTGAAGCGCCAGCGCGTTGTCACGTTGACGGACAACGTCTGTTCGCCGGGGCTGATGGGCGTCGGCGCAGGTTCCGCATTCATCCGCATCGTCATGCCCATGACGGGGCGCGGCACGACCGCGGAGCTCGTGCTCACCTCGATCATGGGACCCAACGTGCCGCCCGCCGCGCGTGCGAGCGCCTCCGCATCACCCCGCGCGCTGGCGAGGGCGTCGGCGAGAGCCGAACGGCGCGCCGAGTCGGTGTTGGATGCGCTGAATTGCAGGGAGTTGATCCCATTCGCGCCCTTGGCAATCGCCGCATCGATGAGCGCACCCACGCGATCGATCTTTTCGACCTCCACCTGGACGGTGTTGTCGACGTTGTAGCCGACGATCTTGGGCTCCTTGTCGCCCTGGTCCGGGTGGTAGCTCTGCTCGGGATAGACGCTGTAGTTGACGGTCGAGATCCGGTTGGCCGGGATGCCGAGCGCACGCAGCGTGTCGATGACGGCCTGCTGTTTCCGTGCGTTCTCAGCGCTCGCCTTGGCCGCGGTGGCGGCCTGCGTGCGCACGCCGATCGCGATGGTCGCTCGGTCCGGTGTCACATGCGCTTCGCCGCTACCGGTCGTGAGGATTTCCGGCGCGGGCTCCCGCATCATCGACGTTGAGGGCGCGGGCTGCTGTGCCGCGAGCGGAGTGCACAGAGTGAACGCGAACATGGGAATCAACGCTGCGCGCGACATGGGTGCTCCAGGTTCGTGGTGAGACATGGTCGTGCGATCGGACGCCTCGTAGCAATGGGCGGGTGTGCCACCGCCCTGGCCGCTCATCCAGCGCCTCCCGCCTAGAACCCCGCTGTCCGATCAATGTGCCACGTCCACATTCGTCACATCGTGCTACTAACCATTTCGTATCTATACGATACTAATATGGGCACGCGCCGTGTCGTGGAATGACCGACGATCAGTTGAGGGCATGCGGGCGCGACTGACGCGCGATCAGTCGGCGGGCGCGGGGTGCTGTGCGATGGCGGCCCGGTCGGCCGAGGCGTCCTCGCTCGGCGCCGGATGCCCGTCAGCGGACGCCGACCGGCGTCGCTTCGCCAGCTCGAGCGCCAGGTTCTGTACATCGCTCGGACTCACGCCCGGGATACGGGCTGCCTGGGCGAGCGTGCGCGGACGAAGCGCCGCAAGCTTCTGCCGCGACTCGAACGACAGCGAGTGCATCTCGGCGTACGGGAGATCGGGTGCAAGCGGGACGTCGCCCATGCGGCGCAGCTTGTCCGCCTGCTGACGCTCGCGCTCGAAGTAGCCCGCGTACTTGATCTCGAGCTCTGCCGTGATCACCGCCTCCGGCGCGAGCGCCTCACCCACGTGCGCCGCGGCGAAGAGATCGCTCAGCGCGACGCCCTGGCGCTTCGCGACCTCGACGAGCTTCATCGCGTGCGGCAGCGGCGTGCTTCCCGCCGTTCGAAGCAGCTCGTCCACCTGCTCGGGGCGAACACTCGTCGAGGCTGCGAGTGTCGCCGCGGTCGCCTCATCCGCGAACCGGCGCTCGATGATCGCCTGCTCGGCCGTGTCGTACAGCCCGAGCTCGAGCCCGATCGGCGCGAGCCGCCGGAGCGCGTTGTCCTGGCGCACGGTGAGACGGAACTCCGAGCGCGACGTGAAGAGTCGGTACGGCTCATCGACACCGCGCGTGACGAGATCGTCGACGAGCACGCCGATGTAAGAGGTCTCGCGCCCGAGAATGAGCGGCGGCCGCCCCTGCACGGCGAGTGCGGCGTTGAGGCCGGCGACGATACCCTGTCCAGCAGCCTCCTCGTAACCTGTGGTGCCGTTGATCTGCCCCGCGAAGTAGAGCCCCGCCAGCGCCTTCACCTGGAGCGTCGCGTCGAGCTGCGTCGGCGGGTAGTAGTCGTACTCGATCGCATACCCGGCGCGCGTCATCCGCGCGTGCTCGAGCCCGGGTACGGCGTGCAGGAACTCGAGCTGCACCTCGGCGGGGAGCGACGTCGAGAGCCCGTTCACGTAGAGCTCCGTCGTGTCGTGCCCCTCGGGCTCTAGGAAGATCTGGTGCCGGTCGACGTCGGGAAACTTGACGATTTTGTCCTCGACCGATGGGCAGTAGCGCGGCCCCCGTGCGCTGATCGCCCCGCCGTACATCGCCGACCGCGCGAGGTTGTCCTGGATGATCCGCTTCACCTCGGGACCGGCGAAGGTGATCCAGCACGGGAGCTGAGGCGGGTGGGACTTGGGACTCGGGACTCGGGACTCGGGAACTGCCTCGGGGATGAGGGCTCGCTCTCCACGACCCGTTCCGAGTTCCGAGTCCCGAGTCCCGAGTGCCGCAAAATGCGACCACCGGTAGCCGAACTGTTCCAGCTCGCTGTCCTGGCGCTGGAGCTTCGTGTAGTCGACGGATCGGCCGTCGATGCGCGGCGGGGTGCCGGTCTTGAAGCGCGCGACGGTGAGGCCGAGCTGCTCGAGTTGCTCGGCGAGATGCAGGGCCGGGGCGTCGCCCGCGCGGCCGCCGGCGATGCGCGTCTCGGTACCGATGTGCAAGCGACCGCGGAGGAATGTGCCCGTGGTGATGACGACAGCCTTCGCTCCGAAGCGCCGGCCCTCGAGCGTCTCCACACCGATGACGCGGCCGGCTTCAGGATCGAGCAGCAGCCGAGCGACGGTGCCCTGGATGGTGTGCAGCGTCGCATGCTCCTCGAGGAGCGATCGCACGGCTCGGCGATAGAGACCGCGGTCGCACTGCGCGCGGGGCGCCCAGACGGCGGGCCCCTTACTCCGATTGAGCATCCGGAACTGGACCATCGCGCGGTCCGTCGCTCGCCCCATGATCCCGCCCAACGCATCCACTTCGCGGGCGACCGTCCCCTTCGCCACACCACCGATGGCGGGATTGCACGACATCTGCCCGATCGTCTCGAGCGAGCTCGTGATCACACCGACGCGCGCTCCCAGCCGAGCCGCGGCAACAGCGGCTTCGGTGCCAGCATGGCCAGCGCCGACGACGATGACGTCGAGATCGAGCTCGGTCGGGACGGGAGACATGGTCGAATGATAATCGAACGAAAGAGGGGGAAGTTCTGAGCTGTGAGCTCTGAGCTTTGGGTGATGAGCTTGGTTCTGAGCACGGAGATCGAGCATGCCTCTGGCTCATCACCCCACTCACAACCCAGATCTCACAGCTCAGAGCTCACAGCCCACCCCTCTCGACAACCGCGAGCTCCGAACGCAGACTCTTGCGCATGCCACTGGAAATGGTGTCGGGTGCACCCACGGTGCTCATTCGAAAGGCGGCGTTCGAGCGCGCGGGGCTCGTGCGTGCCGCCATCGACGCGCGGTTCAATCTGACGGCCGATGAGTTCCGCGTCGAAGGGAGTGTGATCGCAATCGGTCCGCTCTATGAGGACGATGCGCTCGGTACGCTCATCGAGGAGCTGGAGGCGGTGGGGTTGGTGTACTTCGACGATTTCTTCGAGGTGCCGGGGAACTGGCCGTCGTGGTTCAGGATGCTCGTGATGAGCACGACCCGGTGAGCGTCACCCAGATGCGCGTCAGGGCTTGCGGGTGAGCGTCTTCGTTGTTTCCGCAGGTGAGGACAGCTCGCCTTCGCGCAGGAAGCCTTCCCAGCCGCAGTTATAGCACCAGCTCGTGCGGATCCACGGCAGGACGGTGTTCCACACCTTCGACTGCACGCGGACGGTGGGCGCATCGCAGTTGGGGCACCGATCGCCGGCGGGGATCAGGAAGTAGAACGCCACCGTCGCGGCGAGGAACCGCAACACGAAGAAGCCTGCGAAGATGACCCCGAAGAGCACGGCATCCGACATGGCGCACCTCGACATCTACCAGAACGGCACGTCCAGCATATCGCTCCGAACATCGTGCCGCAAGAAGAGCGCCCGCAGTTCAATCGGTGGTCACGTCGGTAATTCGAGCTGTCGCGCGATGGTGCTCCAGAGCTCCACGTAGGCCACGCCCTCCTCCACGCGCTCGATCACGATCTCGGCGTTGCTCGGAATGGCTTGACCGTCGAGGCTGCGGGCTGGCACCACGTGCCGGACCCCGTCGTGCTCGTACGCAATCTCGCCGCTGCCCGCGGACGGAATGGCCTGCGTCACTCGGCCGAAGTGCCCCTGCAGGGTGTACCGCTCGTCGGGGACATCGCGCGCGGCGCTGGGCACGGCCCAGCCGGCGATGAGCCCGACGATGCCACCGGCCGCCGCGAGTCCGACAGCGAGCGCGATCACGATCAGGGGGACGAGTGCGAGGCTCGTGTAGCGAAGGAGCAGATAGCCGGCAACGCCGAACCCGACGGCGAACCCGCCGACCGTGGGAAGATTGATGTAGGAGATCCAGCGGCGGTGTCGCTGGTGGCGGTCGATGCCCTGGATCATGCTGACGACGCCAAGGACGAGACCCAGCAGGAAGGCAAGGAGAAAAACGAATTTCATCGAGGGGGCGGGTGTGGTTGAGCCGTCCGAATTGTATCCAATCTCCATGCCGGATGCGACTGATCGACGCGAGTGTCCGCAGATCGATGCTCAGTCTGCAGGCACGGCGCGACCGTGCGCCCACTCGCGCAGCGCGTCGAGCCGCTCGGCCATCGTCTGCGAGAGCGGGTGCGTGAGGCCGAGCTCCTGGACGAGGAGCGCCGTGGTGAGCGCGGTCTTCTGAGAGAATGCCGTGTAGAGCGCGGAGACGATGGCCTGCTCGATCTCGGCGCCGCTGAAGCCATCGGACGCGGCGGCGAGTGCAGCGAGGTCGAAGTGCTCGGGCTGCTGATTGCGCTTGCGCAGGTGCAGGGAGAAGAGCGTCTGACGCGCGGCGGCGTTGGGCAGGTCCACGAAGAAAATCTCGTCGAAGCGTCCCTTGCGAAGCAGCTCCGGCGGCAGCTTGGCGACATCGTTCGCCGTCGCGACCACGAACACGTCGCCCTTTCGATCCTGCATCCAGGAGAGGAACGCGCCGAGGATGCGTGTCGACACACCGCCATCCTGCGATGCATCGCCTGATGCGAATGCTTTCTCCACTTCATCGATCCAGAGGATGACGGGTGCGATCTGCTCGGCAGTGTCCATTGCGTGCGAGAAGTGGCGCTCGCTTTCGCCGATGTATTTGTCGTAGAGCGCCGCCGCATCGAGCTTGAGCAGCGGGAGCTTCCACTCCATCGCAACCGCTTTGGCGCAGAGACTCTTGCCGCACCCTGGAAGCCCGAGTAGAAGAAGTCCCTTGGGGAAGGTCAGCCCGAACTGTGCGGCTCGCTCGGGCTCGGCCAGTACCTTGCGCCGCTTCTCGAGCCAGCTCTTCAGGGCCGTGAGCCCGATGACATCGCTCATCGACTCCTGCGGCGATGAGTACTCGAGCAGCCCATCACGCTCCACCGTGGCGCGCTTCGCGTCGACGACCGCGCTCACGTCATCGGAGGAGAGACGGCCGTCCTCCATGATCGACTTGGTGAGGATGCGCTCGGCATCGAGGAGCGTGAGGCCGCGCAGGTTGTTGAGGAGGCGCGCGCGATCGTCGGCCGTGAGCGTGACCTGCACCGGATTCTGCGCCGAGAGTGTGCGGACGACGCGATCGAGCACCTCGTTGTACTCGGCGACACCGGGCGCGGGAAGCTCGACGACGGTCGCGGCGTTCCCCAGCGCATCGCGCGGCACGTCGCTCCCCAGGAGCACGATCGCACCCGCGTGTGTGGCGAAGTGCGCGGCCGCGTCCTTGAGCTTCTGTGCGAGGATGCGATCCTCGAGGTACGGCGCGAGGTCGTGAAAGACGTAGAGCGCGTCGATGGGCGACGCCATCACGTGCGCGAAGGCCTGCGCGGGCTTCTCGGTGCCGTACACACCATGGTCCTGCGGCTCGCGGCACAATCCTTTGGTCGCAGACCAGGAGAAGAGTGGGAGCGAGAGGTCGGTGGCGACGAAGCGCAGGAGCTCGAGCGCGCGGTCTTCCTCGGCGGAGTCGAGCGCGATGAGCGAGTGGCGGGAACGGACGAGGAGCGCGAGGTCGGCGCGCAGATCGTGAGCGGACATGTCGGGCGGGACGGGAAGGGTTCCTACTTGATCACCATGTCGAAGCGCATCGGGTTGGGCACATTGTAGGTGAAGTGCCACCACTCCTGGTCATAGGGGATGAACCCTTGCGCTTCCATGGCACGCTTGAGGCGCGCGCGGTTCACCGCCGCGATGCCCGTCGCGTTCGCCGTGTGTGCGGCTGGAGAGAAGGTGTCGAACGGCGTGCCCATGTCGAGCTCGCGACCCGTGGCGCGCTCGACGAGGGTGAGATCGACTGTGACGCCGAGGTTGTGACGGCTCTGCGCGGCGATGTAGCCATCGCGGAGCAGGTCCTCGCGCCCGACGCGTTGCGTCCAGGCGACCATCGCACGCGACGCGCGCACCGGGCGGTAGGCATCGAAGATCTCGAGCGCGAGCCCCTGTGGCAGGAGGGCGTGCTCGACCCGCACGAGTGCTGCGGCCGTTTCACGGCGCAGGTAGGCGCGATTCGCCTGATAGCCGTCGATCGGCGCACCCGTGAAGTTGTTCGACGTCGCGTAGCGCAGCTTGACCACGATGGTGGTATCCAGCGTGTGGATATCGACGAGCATCGTGTCGGCCACGGCATGGGGTGCAATCGGGAGCTCGCCGGTGTTGACGGCCGGCCCGGTGTCGACCGCCGGTGCCGTGCGCCTGGTCTGCGCCGATGCGGAGGCGGGGGGGACGCCGGCTGGCGCGCATGCAGCGCCGATCGCGCTCGCGAGCAGCAGCGCGACGCGGCGGCGCGCGAACGTGAACGTGGGTGACATGCGCGAGAAGCTACACCGCGCGCCGAACGCCATCAACGCACTCGGCCAGGAAGCTCGCCACGCGCCACTCGGCGTAGTAGAGGGGGCGCCAGGGTACACGGCCGGCGATGAAGCCCGCATGTCCCCCGCGCTCGACGAACTCCGTGACGAGCGCGGGATTGTCACGCGCAATGGTGCGGACGATGTCGAGGACATCGCATGGGAGGAATGGATCATCCGCCGCGCTCAGAAGGAGCGTGGGGAGTCGCACGCGCGAGAGAAAGTGGATCGAGCTCGACTGCGTGTAGTAGTCGAGCGCGTCGTGGAAGCCGTGGACCGGCGCGGTGACGGCGTCGTCGAACTCGTGCAGAGTGCGGGCGCGGGCGACGGCGTCGGACGAGTACGCATCGGGGAAGCGCGCGAGCTTCTCGAGCGCCTTGCGACGGAGTGTACGGAGAAAGTGCGCCTGGTAGAGTCGCGAGAAGCCGCAATCGATGTAGCGCGCGCCGCGCGCGAGATCGTAGGGGACGGACACGGCGGCGGCACCGCGCAGCTGCGGTGGCAGATCGGGCCCGCGCTCACCGAGCCACTTGAGGAGCACGTTCCCACCCAGGGACACACCGGCCACGATGAGTGGACGATCGGGGTCGCACGTGACGAGCGTCCGGACGACGAAGTCGAGATCGCTGGTCTCGCCGGAGTGGTAGAAGCGGAGGGCGCGATTGGGTTCGTGGCCGCAGGAGCGAAAGACCAGCACATCGGCGGCCCACCCGCGCTCGTGTGCCTGCGCCACGAGCCCGCGTGCGTAGTGCGAGCGCGGCGTCCCTTCGAGACCGTGGAGCACGAGGAGCCGTGGCCGTCCGCTCCGCGCATCGAGGCGATGGAGATCGAGAAAATCGCCGTCGGGTGTATCCCAGCGCTCGATGCGCATGGGTGTGATGGGTGGGCGGCGAAGGAACTTCCCCCATAGTGTGCGCAGGTGTCGACCCGGCACCCACCAGGCGGGACGGTAGGCGGTGTCCGTCATGCGCCAATGATAATCACCAGTGGCGCACGCGCGGCTCGCTGAGCGGTCACTGGCAAGACGCGATGCCGCCAGCATCGCGCGGCGAGCGGATCGTACGACTAGGCGACGCCCGACCACGCGACCATCTTTCGCCGCATGGATGTGCAGATCTTCGGCACGAAGAAAAGTGCCGACACCCGGAAAGCGCTCCGCTTCTTCGCGGAGCGCCGCATCAAGACGCACTTCGTGGACCTGAACGAGCGCGCCGCCTCGCTCGGCGAGCTCAAGTGGTTCGCGCAGAAGTTCGGCGTGAGTGCGCTCATCGATGCGACGTCGACGCGCTACCACGAGCTCGGGCTCCAGCATGCGCGCTACTCCGACGAGCGATGGCTGGAGCGGCTCGTGGATGAGCCGTTGCTCCTCAAGCAGCCGCTCGTGCGGCAACAGCAGCGACTCACCGTGGGGCTGGCCGAGGCGCAGTGGAAGGAGTGGCTCGCGTGACGCAGATCTCGTTGTCGTCGGTCGCGGTCGAGTTCGGCGCGAGCACGCTGTTCGAGAACGTCACCGTCACCATCGCGAAGGGCGAGCGGTGGGGGATCATCGGGCGGAACGGCGCAGGGAAGACGACGCTCTTCAATCTGATCACCGGCGACATGGCGCCGACGCGCGGCGCGATCGCGCGGGCG
>DASSNR010000151.1:0-4571 GCA_035687925.1 Gemmatimonadaceae bacterium
CTCGTTGTCGGCCGCCACCACGCACGACATCTACTTGCCGCTCACTGGACGCAGCGCAGACGATCCGGGGCTGCTTCGCGTCGGCAAGATGTTCACGCTCCTGTGGGCCGTCGTGCTCATCGGCGGCGCATTGCTGTACCGCGCGCAGGGGACGCCGGTGGTCGTCGTCGCCCTCGCGATCGCTTCGTTCACCTATGGTGGCTTGCTCGGCGGCTTCTTTCTCGGGATGCTGTGGAAGCGCGCGGTGCAGCGCGATGCCATCCTCGGGATGGCCGTTGGCATCGTCGCGATGGCGCTCGTCGTCTTCGCCAAGCAGGTCATCGCTCTCGTGCCGGCGCTCACCGGGTTCCTCGGGCCCATCTCACGCGTCGCGTGGCCGTGGTACGTCCTCATCGGCACCCTCATCACGCTCGCGGTCGGCATCCTCTCCTCGCTTACGCACGCTGCTCCCGTAGCGGTGCCGGAAGAATCGTATTCGTATGACTCCGATCGTAGTTGGACTGGACGGCGGCGGGTCGAAGACTCGCGTCCTCATCACTGACGAACGCGGCGCAGAGCTCGGGAGCGCTGACGGTCCAGGCTCGGCTGTGCGGCCGGGCGAGGTGGAGCACTCGGCGGATGTGATCGCGGCCACGGTGCACGAAGCGCTCACCTCCGCGCAGATGTCGGACGTGACACCCAAGGTCTTATGCGTCGGCGTCGCCGGCGTCGGTGACGAGACACCGCGGCAGTCGCTGTGGCAGGCGCTCGCCGCCCGGAACCTCGCCGAGGACATCGTCGTCCAGCCGGACTTCGCTATCGCGCTCGACGCCGCGTTCGGCGACAGCGCGGGGATCCTGCTGATCGCCGGCACGGGCTCGATCGGCTACGGCCGCGGTCCATCAGGGACGATGAAGCGGTGCGGCGGCTGGGGCCCAGTGTGCGGCGATGAGGGGAGCGGCGCGTGGATCGGCCGTCGTGCGCTCTCGGTGGTCACTGCAGCATCCGACGGGCGCGAGCCGGAGACGGCGCTCACCGGTGCGGTGCTCACGGCGGCCGAGGTGAACGGCGTCATGGACCTGATCCGCTGGGCGGCGCATGCGAGCCCCGCGTTGCTCGCCTCGCTCGCCCCCGCGGTCATCAGCACGGCCGAGTCGGGCGATCTCCGCGCGAACTCGATTCTCAGTCTGGCGGCTGAGGAGCTGGTGCTGCACGTGCGCACGCTCGCGCGAGAACTGTTCGGCGAGGAGCGTGCGGCGTGCGAGGTGGCGCTCACAGGCGGCCTGATGCGTCCGCGTGCACCGTTGCGCAAGCGCGTGGAGCAGCGCATGAAGTCCGCCGTGCCGGGTGCGCAGGTAATGACGGGCGAAGTCGTACCAGTGCGCGGTGCCGTGCGCGGCGCGTTGCGGGTGCTCGGTATAGACGTTACCGTAGCCAGCGAGAGTCAGCAGAGCTGAGCTGTGCATCGACGACGCTCGGGGTCGTGAGCGGCCGCGCGCGCCAGCCATTGCCGAGCGATGGCCGCCGTCGATGCTGCACGACAACCCTGATCGACGGAGGGGATGTTGATGTCGCGCCTCGATGTGCTGGATGCACTCGTCCATGATGGACGCTTCGCACTCAGGGTCTTCCGGCGGCAGCCGGGATGGACGGTCGTCGCCGTCGTGACGCTCGCGCTGGGGATCGGCGCCAACACGGCGATGTTCAGCGTGCTGAACGGCATGCTGCTGCACCCGCTCCCCTACCCTGATGCGGGTCGCATCGCGCTCATCTCGATCAAGCCTCGCGGCGCCGCGGCGGGCACATTCGCGTTTGCGCCAGGAGCGGACGAGCTCTTCGCCTGGCGCGCGCAGGCGCACTCGCTCGAGGCGCTCGAGGTGTATGCGTTTCGGAGAGGGCAGACGCTCGCGCAGCCCGACGGCGGTGTGGCCACGCTGCAAACCGCCATGATCACGCCTACCTTCGCCGCTTTCGCGGGACAGCGTCCTGTGCTCGGGCGTGGCTTCTCCTCGGCCGATTCGGCGGCGGGGGCTCCGAAGGTCGTCGTGCTGAGTGAGCACTTCTGGCGGGCGCGGTTCGCGGGCGACCCGCACGTCCTCGGCACCACACTCACCCTCGACGACTCCGCATATGTCGTCGTCGGCGTCATGCCCGACGCACTGACGTTGCCACTCCCCGGCGCCTTCCAGTCGCCGGATTTGTGGCTCCCCCTCAACGTGGTGTGGGCGCACGGCGGGATGACCGTTGCGCGACGCCGCAGGACGTGGGGCGGATGGTCGTCCGCCAGGGGATCGTGCTGGCCACGATCGGCGGCGCCATCGGTCTGGTGGGAGCGTTCTGGGCGACGCGACTCATGGCAAACATGATTTACGGCGTGCCGCGCACCGATGTCGCGTCGTTCGCCATCGGTGCGGTCGCACTCCTCGGCGCTGCGCTGGTCGCCTGCCGTGTGCCAGCTCGTCGAGCGACGAGGGTCGATCCGGCGGTCGCGATGCGCGCGGACTAGCGCCTACTCCTTCCCCGCGGTCTCCAACTTCGCGGGCTCCGGCGCCGGCGGCCATCCGGGACTTTCATCCAGCGTGCCACGTCCACCGATCGCCCCTATCGTCGCGGGCACCATCGACGGCGTCCACAATCCCTCCGACCGCGCCACCCACGTCGCCGCGCTCATGTCGCCGATCACGTTCACCGTCGTGCGCGACATGTCGAGGATGCGATCGACGCCGAGGATGATCGCGATCCCCTCTGCCGGCACGCCGAACATCGCGAGGATCCCGACGAGGAGCGGCAGCGACCCGCCCGGCACGCCCGCCGCCCCGACGGCCGTGATCACCGCCATGATGATGATCACGATCATCTGCGTCAGGCTGAGTGTGACACCGAACGCCTGCGCGAGAAAGATGACGGTGATCCCTTCGTAGATCGCCGTCCCGTTCATGCACATCGTGCTCCCGATCGGGAGCACGAAGCCAGCGATCGTCATCGGCACGCCGAGATTCTGCTCCGCGACCGCGAGGTTCGTGGGCAGCGTCGCGCTACTCGAGCTCGTGGAGAAGGCGGTGATGATCGACTCGCGAATGCGCTTGAAGAACGCCACCGGTGACATGCCGATGGCGAAGCGCACGATGGACGCGATCGTAATGAACGTGTGCAGCAGCAGCGCGGCCAGCACGACGAGGATGTAGTTGCCGAGCGGCACGGCGAGCGCGAAGCCGAAGCGCGACGTGACCCCGAAGATCAGCCCCGCCACACCGTACGGCGCCATTCGCATCGCGATCTCGACGATCTTGATCACGATGTCGTTGAGCGCCTCGAGCCAGGCGAGCATCGGCTTCGCCCGCTCGGCGGGGATCATCGTCAGCGCAGCGCCGAACATCAGACTGAAGAAGATCAGTCCGAGCAGGTCCAGATCGACCGCCGACTTCACGGGGTTGCGCGAGACGATGTTGACGATCGTCTGGACGCCGAACGTCGACGTGGTCGCGGTCTGCACCGTCTGCGCCGCATCATCGGCGTACGTATGCAGCAGCGCGGTGCGCGTCTCCGGCGGGATGTGCGTTCCCGGCCCGACGATGTGGACGAGAATGAGCCCGATCGTCGCCGCGAGCGCCGTGGTGACGAGGAAGTAGCCGATCGCCTTCCCGCCCACGCGCCCAACGCGCCGCAGATCGCCGAGTCCGGCAACGCCAAGCGCGATGGATGCAAAGACGAGCGGGATGACGATCATGAACAGCAGGCGAAGGAAGATCTGCCCGACCGGATCGGCCACGTAGTGGTTGATCCCCGCCACGACCCGGTTGTCGCCGCCCACGGTGAGGTTGGCGACGAGCCCGAACACCGCGCCCAGCACGAGGCCGAGCAGGATCTTCGTGTGCAGCTTCATCCCGCGTCCGTCGGTGGCGATCGGCTCGCTCATTCGTGCTCCGCTGGAACTCGATTCATGGGGTCCTCCTCGATCGGAACAGGTGCGGTACCGCGCCGGAGCGTGGAGTGGCGATATCCGTACATGAAGTACAGCGCGAGCCCGATCACAAGCCATACCGCGAAGCGCACCCACGCCATGGTCGGGAGTCCTTTCATCACGTAGAGGCACGCCAAGGCACCAAGGATTCCGACGAGCCACACGGCGGGCACGCGGAACGGCCGCGGACGCTCGGGCTCCTTGACGCGGAGCACGATCACGCCGATGCACACGAGCGCGAACGCGGAGAGCGTCCCGATGTTCGTGAGATCGTACGTCGCCGCATCATCCGCCACGAGCGCCGCAACCGCGACCAGCACACCGGTGATGATCGTCGTCACGTACGGCGTGCGATACTTCGGGTGCACCTTCGCCGCCCATGGCGGGAGCAGCCCGTCGCGCGCCATCGCGAAGAAGATGCGAGGCTGGCCGTACTGGAAGACGAGGAGCACCGCGGCCATCGACACCACCGCGCCGAGCGACAGAATCCAGCTCACCGTCGTGAGCCCGGCGATGTTGAGCGCCTTCGCCAACGGATCGGCCGCACGCAGCTGCGTGTACGGCACGAGCCCAGTGATCACTGCGCCCACCAGCACGTAGATCAACGTGCAGATGGCGAGTCCGCCGAGGA
>DASSNR010000153.1:0-2583 GCA_035687925.1 Gemmatimonadaceae bacterium
CCCGCGCCAGGGTCAGGCCGTCGCGCCCGGTCGCCATGTACTCGTTGAGTACCACGGTGTAGCTCGCGTCGTCGCGCAGCGGGGTGCCGTCGGCCATCGTGATGGACACGATCCGCTCCCCCGAACGTCGCTGGGGGTCGAAGCGGACCGTCATCCCGCTGACGTGCGCCCGCGGCTCGCCCTCACGAAGAAACGTCTCGAGGTATTTGCGTAACGCGGCTCCGCTCACCTGCATCCGTCTGAGCGGGTTCGCGAATGGTTGCACCTCGAACAGTTCGCCGTACGTCACCGGCCCGGCTGGAAGGCCCGCTCGAATCCCGCCGTTGTTCTCCAGCGCCACGTCTGCCTGCCCTGCCCAGCGCTGCGCGTCGGCGATGAGATCGCCAAGCGGATACTCGGCGCCGCCTCGCGGCATCGCGGATGCGAGACGCGCCACCGGACGGTTCACGAGGTTCGCCACGCGCGCGTCGGCGCGCTCGATGATCTCCTCCACCTCCGGCGACGCGCGTGCTCCGCTCGCAACGTGATACACGTGCTCGGCCACGAGCTCGCCATTCCCTCCGTCGCCTGCCGCCCCGGGTGCGAGATCCACCACTGCCACCGCGCGGCCGCTCGACTGCGCCTGCACGATCGGCACACCGCGAATCCGGAAGTCCACCACGCTGTGCGTGTGGCCGGAGATTATCGCGTCGACCCGCTCGCGCAGCGCCAACGCGAACGAGATCACGTCGCCGTCGCAGGCCTGCGTTCCATTCTTCTTGCAGAACGCGCCGCTGTGCGCCAGTACAACCACCACGTCTGCTCCGCGGGCGCGCAGCGCGCGCGTCAGCGAGTCCACTATCGGCGCGGGATCCGCGAACCGTAGCGTCGCCACGTTCGCGGCCATCGTGCTCGTGTATGTCTCCGGACCGATCACGCCGATGATCCCGATGCTGTACGGCCCGCGCTGCACTATCGTGTCGTCGGGAATCCACTGCACGTCGCGGCCGTTGCGGTACCGCACGTTGGCGCCGAGTATCGAGAAGCGCGCCTCGCTCATCCGCTTGCGCAGCGTGTCGATGCCCCAGTCGAACTCGTGATTTCCCACGGCGGCCGCCGCGTAGCCAAGCGCGTTGTACAACTCCACCACCGGCCGGCCGTGCTGCAGGTTCGACTCCGCAGTGCCCTGGAACATGTCGCCAGCATCCACCAGCAGCGTGACGCAGGGCGAGCCGCATTCGCGTTCGGCACGCTCGATGGACGCGGCCATCGCCTCCGCGCCGCCGACCGGCTTCCCCTTGGTGGTGCGACCGGGATCGAGCGCTCCGTGCAGGTCGTTGGTGGCGATGATTCGGAGGAGCGGGCCGTCGCCAGCCACGCTCCCGGATGCCTGAGCCACGCTCGGCGCGTCGGCGTCCCTTATATCGTCTGCGCCGTGACGCGCTCGCGCGCCGTGCTCGCCGGTAGATGCGACCGTGCTAGAGGCGTTCGCAACCGAGCCGCCGCGCGCATCGCAGCCGAACAGAGCCGACGCCAGCATTGTCACGAACAGGACGCGCGCGGCACGAAACATGGGCTCAAGCTACCAGCCGGCGCATCGCCGGGCGAGGGCCGTGCACTTCTCCGAGGCGCGTCATCAGCGCAGCTTTCCGCCATGGCCAGCGCCGAGCACATCCTGGTGGTGGATGACGAGCCCGACATCGTAGCGCTCGTCGCATATCATCTCGCTCGAGCAGGGTACCGCGTCACCACGGCGTCGTCCGGCACCGAAGCGCTCGAGCTCGCGCGGAGTGACAGGCCGGCGCTGGTGATCCTCGACCTGATGCTCCCCGGCATCTCCGGCTACGAGGTGCTGGAGCGCCTGCGTGCCGACGATCGCACCAGGCACATCGCGGTACTCATGCTCACCGCGCGACGCGAGGAGCAGGATCGCATCCGCGGTCTCACGCTCGGTGCGGACGACTACCTCACCAAGCCATTCAGCCCGCACGAGCTGGTACTTCGGGTGGGCGCCATTCTACGTCGCGTCGCCTCCGCGGGCGCGGCCGCCGCGGACATCCTGAGCGTGGGTCCGATCGACATCGACCGCGCCGAGCACTCGGTGCGGGTGAACGGCGATGAGGTGGAGCTCACGCCTACCGAGTACCGGCTACTTCTCCTCCTCGCCGAGCGCCGTGGCCGTGTCCAGGAGCGTGCCCGGCTCCTCGAGAGCGTGTGGGATGCGGCGCCGGATGTCCAGACGCGCACGGTGGACATGCACGTGCAGCGGCTGCGCGCGAAGCTGGGCGACGCCGGAGACTTAATCGAGACCGTACGCGGCTTCGGCTACCGACTGCGCCAGGCGCGCGGCGAGCAGCGGTGAAGCTCGCCCATCGCATCTTCCTCGGCTTCGCCCTGGTCGTCGCCGTGCTCGTGCTGCTCGTGGTGATGCTGAGCAGCATTCGACTGAGGAACGAGCTGGCTGCATCGGAGATCCAGCGCCTCACCAGAGAGGCGAGCTTCGTGGCCGTGCAGTGGGCTGCCGCTCCCGACGCGGACGCTCTCGCCGACGCCGCGGGCGCCGCGCTCGACCACCGGGTCACCCTCATAGACTCTTCCGGGCGC
>DASSNR010000166.1:0-5933 GCA_035687925.1 Gemmatimonadaceae bacterium
GTACCCGCCCTCGAGTGCGCTCACCACGCGGCCGCCGCACCAACTGTTCGCGCGGTCGACGAGCCAGCGCGTCAGCTGGTCGACATGCTCCATCTCGAGAGTGAAGGCGCCGAGCGGATCGCCGCGGAGTGAATCGAAGCCGGCGGAGATGAGAACGATGTCGGGCGTGAAATCGCGTGTGGCGGCGTCGACGCCGCCCCGCAGCGCGTCCACGTAGCGCGCCGGCTCGAGGCTCGGCTGCATCGGGACGTTCCAGACGTTGCCGCATCCGCGATCCTCCGCGGCGCCGGTGCCCGGGTACCACGGCCACTGGTGCATCGACACGAAGTGGATGCCGGGGTCGTGCTCGACGAGCGCCTGCGTCCCGTTGCCGTGGTGCACATCCCAGTCGACGATGAGGACCCGATCCGCGCGATGCCGCGTGCGCGCGTAGTGCGCGGCGATGGCGACGTTGCCGAAGAGACAGAATCCCATCGCGCGGTCGCGGAGCGCATGGTGGCCCGGCGGGCGCACGGCGACGAAGCTCCGCGTGGCGTGACCGTCGAACGCCATGTCGACGGCATCCAGAACGCACCCTGCACCGGCCGTCGCCGCATCCCACGAGCCCTCACTCACGATCGTGTCGGGGTCGAGCGCACCGCCCCCGCGGTCCACGACGGCCGCAACGTGCGCCACGTAGCCACGATCGTGCGCGAGACAGAGCTCGTCCATCGTCGCGTGGCGACCTTCCACATGCTCGAGCCGGGCGAAGAGCTCGAGGTTGCGACCCAGGGCACGCGTGATGGCACGCAGCCGCCCCACGTGCTCGGGGTGATTCCACCCCGTGTCGTGGCGCCCGCAATCCGCGTGCGAGATGTAGGCGACGGTCACCGTGTGATCGCTGGACGATGCGGTGGCGCGTGCGGGCGCGGGCGCGCCGGGACGCGCGTCGTCCGCCGGTGCCGCACCGGATCGCTCACCGGACGGGACGGCGGCGCCGGTGCGTCAGGAGGAAGATCGAGCCGTCGATGGCGCCCGCGTCGGTGAGCGACAGATGCTCGTCGAGCACCTCGAAGCCGCGGAGCTTGATGACGTACGCGCGCTGATCGGCGCCGGGCTGCAGCACGTCGAGCGCGGCGACCTTCACCGCGAGCACCGTATCCGTTGGCGGTGCATCGATGCGCACCACGTCCCACACTTCGGGTACTTCCACGCGGACGCTGATCGCCTGCGCATCGGGCGCCCCGAGCCGCACCACCTGCGGCCGGCTCCGCACATTCGCGACGAAGGGGACGGTCATCCGACGGCCTCCTCCACCTCGCCCACGGGCTGGAGCGTCGAGAGGAAGCGCGCAACCTGCGGCGTGAACAGATACGTCGAGCCGCGCACCTTCGTGCCGCCCTCCACCGGCGTCACGCCGATGACGATCTCTTCCCCGCCCTGCCCGCGAAACGTCGCGTATCCCGCCCCATGCTTGTCGGGGAACGCCGCGTAGAGGGGATTCCGCCTCGCAAAGAACGTCCGGGCCGCCGCCAGGACTTCCTCGGGCGAACGCGTGGTGATGATTTCCTGGATCATGGAAACAGAATTAGTAGCAAAAAAGACAAGTTGTCGGTCGTCTGTCGTCAGCGCAGGCCGGAGCCGCCCGAGGTCGTCACCGACGACCGACGACTGACGACCGCTGTTGCAATCTACCCCCCGTCCCGCCCCGCCTCTATCCCGTACTCCAGCGGCACGGCCATCGTGAACGCCGAGCCTTCGTGCGGCGTGGACATCAGCTCGATGTCGCCGCCGAGGAGTCGCGCCAGTTGCTTCGCGAGCGCGAGGCCGAGCCCCGACCCGCCGTGCAGGCGCGTCGGGGAGCCATCCACCTGCCGGAATTCCTCGAACACGAGTTGCTGCGACTCCGAGGCGATGCCGATCCCCGTGTCCTTCACGCAGAAGCGCGCCGCGCCGTCCGTCACTTCGAGCGACGCGCACACCTCGCCGGTCTCCGTGAACTTGTACGCGTTGCTCAGAAGACTGCGCAGCATCTTGAGCACCTTCTTCCGATCGGTGCGCATCCGCGGCACCATGCCCTCCGGCACATCGACGCGCACGACGACGCCCGACGCTGGCCCGTGCGTCGACTCCATCGCCTCGCGCAGCACATCGCGCGGGTCGAACTCCTCGATCGTTACGCGGAATTCGCCGCCCTTGAGCGCGGTGAGCTCGAGCAGATCGTCGATGAGACCGAGCAATCGCTCGCTCGCGGAGATCACCTGCGAGAGCGTGCTCTGCTGCTCGGACGTCAGCGGACCCGACAGTCCGTCGTTCAGCAGATGCGCGTAGCCGAGTACCGCGGTGAGCGGCGTGCGCAGCTCGTGCGACATGTTGGCGAGAAACTCGTCCTTGAGCCGCCGCGCCTCGAGCGCCGCCGTGTACTGCCGCTCCAGCTCGGCGTTCGAGTCGACCAGCGCGGCGTTCGCGCGCCGAAGCTCGTGCACGAGCGATGCCTTCTCCGCCGTCGCCGCCATCTGCTCCGCGACGATCTGCAGCAGCCCGAACTCCTCGGCGTTGAACCCGCCGGCGTCGGCAAAGTAGAACGCGACGGCGCCGAGCACGCGCGTCGGCGTCTCGAGCGGCAGCGCCACGAGGGCGCGGAAGCCGAGCTCGGTCGCCACCTCCTGCCAGTCGGCCAGCGTGTCATCGGCGAAGACGTCGGGGACCTGGATGGGACGCCGCTCGCTCGCCGCTTCACCGCTCGGCCCCAGCCCGAGCCGCACGCGCATCTCGCCGAGAAAAGGGCGGAAGCGCTCCGGCCAGTTGTACGCCGCGGCGAGATGCATCACGTCGTCCGCATCGTCCAACAGATAGACGGACGCGAACGTCGCGCCCACGAGCGGGCTCACACGCTCGAGCGCGAACTGGAAGATGTCCTGCGGGCGATCCGCGGTGAGAAAGGCGTGCACGATCTCGCGCACCGCCTTGAGCTCCCGGATCGCACTGTCCGCCGTCGCAACGGGGACCCGCGCGCGCCTGTGGCTCACGGGCGACAATTTAGGGCGGGGAACGGCGAGAACGCCAGTTTGGGCTGTGAGCTCTGAGCTGTGAGCTTTGGGTGATGAGCTGGGTTGTGAGCACGGAAATCGAGAACGCCTTTGGCTCATCACCCCACTCACAACCCACAGCTCACAGCTCAGAGCTCACAGCCCCCTCCTTTCCTCCTCCGCCACCCTCCCCAGCAGCGCCGGCAGCTGCGCGGTGAAGCCTCCGCGCGCGAGCACGACGGTCGCCCCTGCCGCTCGGCCGGCTTCGATGGCCGGGATGTTCGTGTGGCTGGCGAAGCCGATGATCGGCACCGCCGCGCCATGCGTCGATGCTTTGATTCGCGCGATGGCGTCGGCCACGTCCAGCGCATCGGCCTCCAGATCCACGATCACGATCGACGGCGCTTCGCGCGCCAGATGCCGCTCCAGCTGCTCCGTCGATTTCGCGACGCGCAGCGGAAGGCCGAGCCGGCGCGCCACCTCGTCGATCTTCGAGCGAAAGAGGAGATCGCTCATCACCGTGAGCACGGGACGCGCGCCGGGGATCGGCGGCGGGTAGGGGCTGTGCGCGTTCGCTTCTGTCATGTCTTCTTCGGGATGGCGGGTCGGACCTCGAGCCGCGAGATGAGCATATTCGGCGGCGTATCGATGACATCGGCCACCGCGTCGGCGATTTCCTCCGGCGTGAGCTTCCAGCTCTGATCCCCGGCGTGCCCGGAGAATCCGGTGGCCACCGATCCGGGCATCACCACCGACACGCGCACGCCCGCATCACGCACCTCGAGCATGAGCGACTCCGAGAAGCCGATGACCGCGTGCTTGGTGGCGGTGTAGGCGGTGCCGCCCACGAAGCTGCTCCGCCCCGCGAGCGAGCCGATGGTCACGATGAACCCCGAGTGGCGCGCGATCATCTTCGGCAGCAGCGCACGCGTGACGTAGAACAGCGCATTGAGGTTGACGTCGACCATGTGATGCCACTCGTCCACGCTCAGGTCGACCATCGGCTTCATGGTCGCGACGCCGGCATTGTTGACGAGGACCTGCGCGTCGATGTCGCCGAGCGCGCGGTGGACGGCATCGGCTTCGGTGATGTCGAGCGGGATGGCGCGACAGACGCCGCCCTCCGCCTCGATCTCACGCGCGAGCTGCGCGAGCGCGTCCTCCGAGCGCGCCACCGCGGCGATGTCATATGTCGCGGCCAGCCGCTTCGCGATCGCGCGCCCGATCCCGCGCGACGCGCCCGTCACCACTGCGATCGGTCGTCGAGCCATCGCTCTCTCCATCGTCTCAGGCCGTGAGAAGCGCTTCCGTCGCCCGCACGAGCGGCGCGAACGAGAGCGACGTCTGCGCCACCCGCTCCGCCAGCTCGCTCGCCAGCTCGCGCTGCCCCTCGGCGTACAGATTCTGCACGATCCACGGCCCCGTGCGCGGATTGCGGTACCAGTCCTCGTCGAACCGCTCCGTGAGCATCTCACCGAGGAGCGCCTGCAGCTGCCACGCGCGCAGATATCGCGCCGCGTAGAAGCGCGGATCCACATCGACGAACGCATCGGCCGTGTCGTAGCGGAAGCCGGTCGCGCTCGTGAGCGTGTCGACGTAGAGATCGGGGAGCGCGCCCCACGACACCTCACCCGCGTAGAGCGCGCTCTCGTAGATGAGCTTCGCGGTGTAACGCCGGAGGAACTGCAGCTCCTCGAATCCCACAGCGCGAAGGAACGATGACATCTGTGGTGCGCCCAGCTCGGTGTATCGCGCGAGCCAGCCGCGGTTCTGCAGCAGATGATCGAAGAGCATGGCGTACGACTCGGTGACGGAGTTGTCACCAAGCCATCGGAACTCGAATGGGTAATCGTCGCGCGTATAGCCGAAGTGCAGCGCGTGTCCCAGCTCATGCAGCAGCGTGCGATAGTCCGACTGCCCACCGTGCGGCCGCAACACGAGGTACACCTCGCTCGGGATCCGCACCGGCGCGCAGAACGCACGCGCACGCTTCCCCTCCCGCTCGCCCGTGTCGTAGCGCACATGCCCCGCCGCGGTCGCGTCGATCCCCATCTCGCCCATCTGCCGCTGGACGGCGCTCTCCATGCTCGCACTCGGGAAGTGCCGGTCGAACTCGCGTCCGCGCAGAATCCAGAGCGCATCGGCGCGCGTCGCCTCGCTGGGCTCGATCCCCGCCTTGCGACGCACCGTCTCGGGAAATACCTCGTCCCACATCGCCTGCGTCTCGCGCAGGAACGCGCGACACTCGGCGACCAGCGCCGCGAGATCGATGCCGCTCAACTCCGCGAACGTCGCCGTGTAGCTCGCTCCGATCTCCAGCGAATCGACGAATTCCTTCTCACGCTCGAACCGCTCGCGTCGCATCGGCGCGAGCTCGCTCGTTACCAGCGCCGAGCGCGCCCGCTCGAGTTGGAGCCGCTCCGCACGATCCATCGCGTTCGCGATCTCGATCGCCAGCCGCTGATACGGCACGCGACGTCCATCCTCCACGCGCGCCACCGCGCTCGCCTCCCACGCAATCTCGCGCTCCTCGAGCGGTGCGAGCGCGCGCTGCGCCTGCCCATCGACTTCCCACTCGAGCAGCATGCGCGCCGATCGCTGCTCCTCACTCCGCGGCACAGCACCGCGGAAGAGCTCCCGCACGAGCGCGAGCGCATCGCGGCCGAGGATGTCCGCGTGCCGCTGATAGATCGGTTGCAATTCGGCGGTGTGCTTGAGGCCGGAGTGCGCGACGTAATACTCGCGCGACACCTCCTCCATGAACTGCTCTCCCCCGCGCCGCAAGCGCTCGAGCGTCAACTCAGTCATGCGCTGCGGATGACCGCATATGGCCGGGTGGGACCGCGTAGGGCCGCGGATGAACGCGGATCGAACCGGACAGGCCGAGAGCGCCGGTGCCCAAGGGCCAGGAATTTTTCGGGGATG
>DASSNR010000207.1:0-3526 GCA_035687925.1 Gemmatimonadaceae bacterium
CGAGCCGCGCGTGCTGCTGCTCGACGAGCCCACCCGCAGTCTCGACCCGCTCTCGGCGAGGCGCTTTCGCGAGTTTCTCCGCTCGGAGATCGCACGCGGCCAGGGGTGCACCGTACTCCTCGCCACGCACAGCAGCGAAGAAGCGATGGAGCTGTGCGATCGCGTGGGTGTGCTCGACAAGGGGAGGCTGCTCGCGCTCGGCACCACGAGCGAGCTCGCCCGCCGCTTCGGCGACCAGCGCTACCTCATCTGGACGCGCAGCCCCCGCCATCCCGCGCTCCGGTCGCTCGCGACGCAGGGCCGCATTGCCGAGATCGCCATCGAGCCCGCGGAAGATGCGGGCTGGTCGTGCGTGCAGGTCGGGATCCCCGGCGGGCTGGATGGCGCGGAGCGCACGCTCGACTATCTCAAGTGCGCGGGGATGGACGTCGCGCGCTTCGAGCGCGCCACCATGACGCTGGCCGATCTGATCGATCGCGTGATCACGTCCGAGCGCAGGGAGGCCATGCCGTCATGAGAGCCGCGTTCGCCCTCATTCGCGCCAACTTCCTGACGCAGAGCAGCTACCGGCTGAGCATGCTCATCTCGCTCGCCGGGGTGCTCGGTGCGGTCGTCCCGATCTACTTCGTCGCCAACGCGCTGCAGGGGACGATGGCGAACGCCATCCGGAACGAGGGACATCAGTACTTCGGCTTCCTGCTGCTCGGGATGGTCGTGTTCTCCTTTCTCCCGGTCGCCATCACCGCGCTGCCGACGGTGGTCGCGTCGTCGATCAACAACGGCACGCTCGAGGCGGTGCTCGGCACGCCGACCAAGCTGCCGGCGCTGCTCGCCGGGATGACCGGGTACGGCTTCGCCTGGACGGCCGTGCGGGCGCTACTCACCATCGCCGCCGGCGCGGTGCTCGGCGCCGCGATCTCGGTGTCGCGGCTCCCGGCGGCCGCGTTGGTGCTGGGGTTGATCGTGCTCTCGTACCTTCCGTTCGGATTGCTCTCCGCCGCATCGGTGCTCGCCTTTCGCACGTCGAGCCCGCTCGGGAAAGGCGTGCTGATCCTCTCCGGACTTCTCGGCGGCGTCTACTATCCGACGCACGTGGTCCCATCGTGGCTGCAGCAGTTCACGGCGTTCATCCCGCTCACGTACGGGCTGCGCGCGCTGCGCCGCGTGCTCCTCGATCGCACGCCGCTCACCGCGGTCGCGTCCGACGTCGGCATCCTGCTGCTCTTCACCGTCGTGCTCTTCGCCATCAGCATCGCCGCGTTCTCGGCGGCATTGCGCTACGCGCGGCAGCAGGGCGCGCTCAGTCACTACTGACCGATGCTGCGCTCACTGCTCCCGCCCGAGGCACAGCTCGTCTTTCTGTGCGGCGGCGGACCGGAGAACGACGATGCGATCCGCGCGCTGCTCCAGCGCGAGCTCGACTGGGGCGTGCTGTGCGTCCTCGCGCAGCGCGAGCACGCGGCGCCCGCCGTCGCGCACCGACTCGCGTCGATGGCGCTCGGCCGCGAGCTGCCTGCGGGCGTCATGAATCTCCGCCGGCTGGCCGCGGTCACGACGTTCAAGATGCAGTACCTGCAGCGGCGCGTCGCCGAGTCGGTGGCCGCGCTCGACCGTGCGGGGATCAAGGGCGTGCTGCTCAAAGGGGCGGCGCTCGCCACCACGGCGTACGGATCATTCGGCGAGCGTCCCATGACCGACGTCGACCTGCTCGTGCCCGCGGGTGATGCGCCGGCGGCGCTGCAGGTGCTGCTCGCCACGGGATGGCTCTGGCGCCCCGATCGCGACCAGGATGGCGACTTCGAGCATCTCCATCACCTGCCGGCGCTCCTCGATGCGCGCGGGATGGAGGTGAGCCTCGAGTTGCACAAGGAGCTCCTCCCGATGGGCCATCCCTTCGCGTTCAGCGCGGAGTCGGTGCTCGATGCGGCGTCCATGACGGACCGGATGCCGGGCGCGTGGATCCCGGCGCCGCAGCATATGCTGCTGCACAGCTGCATCCACTTCGCGTGGGGGCACCTCTTCCGCAAGGGCGCGTGGAACGCGTTCCGCGATGTGCAGGCGACCATCCGCGCGTTCGACATCGATTGGCCCGCGTTCGTCGCGCTCGCCGATGCGAGTCACGCGCGCACCTGCTGCTACTGGACGTTCCGGCTCGCGCGCGACCTCATGGGCGTGCAGATCCCGCCGCACGTGCTGTCCGCGCTGCGGCCGCCGCTCCCCGAATTCGTGCTGCGGCGGCTCGCGCGGCACTTCACGCTGATCCTCGTGCCGTCGGGCGTGAGCTGTCCATCGGTCTCCGTGCGCCGGTTCATGTGGTCCGCCGGCATCCTGCCGCGGTGGAGCGGACACGCGGGCACGCGCCGATGGCAGCTGTTGCAGCTGCTGCCGGAGCATCGCGCCGCCCGCGGCGCCGATCCCAGCGTCGCGTTGGAAGCGGAGACATCGCCCGCGAACGCCTGGCTGCAGTACTGCCGCACCGTGTTGCTCGAAGCAAAATCACCCTGGAGTCCCATCTCATGACGCACCTTACTCCGCCGAGGCAGCTTCCTGCTGCGCCTCCCGGCCCGGCCGATCGGTGGCTGAGCGCTGATACGCCGTACCCATCCGCTTCACATCGCGATGGCGCGCCCGTCGACATCGCGCAACTGCTCGGCACGATCCGGCGGCGTGCGTGGATGGTCGTGCTCGCGTGCGGCATTGCGGCCGGCATCGCGTGGTACGTCGTGCGCTCACGCCCGCAGCTCTACAGCGCGCGGGCCACGGTGCAGCTCGCCGACGTGCGCCAGGTGCTCACCAGTGGACTCGTGGGGAACGACAACGATCAGCAATCGTACGGCGTGTCCGTCCTCTCGCAGACCGAGGTGCTCAAGAGCCGCGCGGTCGCTGCGATCGTCGTGGACAGCGAGCCGCTCGGTCTCCGCGTGCAGACCACCGGCTTCCCGATCACACTGCTGTCGGACGTGCAGCTCGAGGATACGACGGCCGCGGGTGTCGTCGATCTCACCTTCACGCCGAACGGGATGATGATCGGTGCGGATTCCACCACCGTCATTCCGTACGGCACGCCGACCACGGTCAACGGTCTGCGCTTCGCCGTGCGGCAGCGCCCGGACGTGGCCACCGGCGCCGTGAGCGTCCTCTCGCGCGAGCGCGCCATCGACTATCTCCTCTTCAACCTCGACGTTTCGCCGCGCGAGCGCACGCTGCTCATCGACATCGCGTACACCGCGCGCAGCCCGATCGTCGCCGCGCGCGTCGTCAATCGCGTCGCGCACGCCTATCAGTCGGTGAACGCCCACATGGCGCAGGAGCAGGTGCACCGGCGTCGCGTCTTCATCGAGCAGCAGCTCGCGCGCTACGACTCGCTGCTCACGCAGGCGCAGATCGCGCTCAGCACCTTCCGCAGTCAGCAGGAGGCGTACAGCTCGCAGGAGCAGTTCGCCGCGCGGCAGGCGGGGATTCGCGACCTGCAGACGCAGGTGCAGCAGCTGCAGAACGAGCGCGCGCTCTCGAACGATCTGCTGCG
>DASSNR010000228.1:0-6835 GCA_035687925.1 Gemmatimonadaceae bacterium
CGCCGACCTCGCGGCCACGAACATGAACTTCCGGATCTCCGAGAAGGAAGAAGTCCTGCAGCGGCTCGACATCGGCGAGCGCATCCGCTTCGTGCTGAGCCGCCTCGAGCGCGAGGTGGCCCGCGCGCGCGTGATGGAGGACATCAAGAAGCAGACCGAGGTCAAGATCGAGCAGCACCAGCGCGAGTTCTATCTGCGCCAGCAGCTGCGCGCGATCCAGGCCGAGCTCGGCGAGACCGATCCGGGCGAGAAGGAAACGCTCGACATCCTGAAGAAGATCGAGGACGCGAAGCTCCCGGAGAAAGCGGCCGAAGAGGCGCGGCGCGAAACGGAGCGCATGCGCATGCTCTCGCCCGCATCGAGCGAGTATCAGGTCGTCCGCACGTACCTCGACTGGGTGCTCGCGCTCCCGTGGCATCAGCGCACGGGCGAGGAGACGATCGAGCTCGCGAAGGTGCAGGAGACGCTCGACGCGGGCCACTACGGCCTCGAGGAAGCGAAGGAGCGGATCATCGAGTACCTCGCCGTGCGCAAGCTGCGCGGCGGTGATCCGCACGGGCCGATCCTCTGCCTCGTCGGGCCTCCGGGCACCGGCAAGACCTCGCTCGGTGAAGCGATCGCGCAGGCGATCGGGCGACAGTTCTACCGCATCTCGGTGGGCGGCGTGCGCGACGAAGCGGAGATCCGCGGGCATCGGCGCACGTACGTCGGCGCGATGCCGGGGCTCCTCATCCAAGCGCTGCGCCGCGTGCAGGCGAAGGACCCGGTGTTCATGATCGACGAGATCGACAAGATGTCGCGCGGCGGACCCTCGGGGGATCCGACGGCTGCGATGCTCGAGGTCCTGGACCCGTCGCAGAACCACGGCTTCGTGGACCACTACCTCAATCTGCCGTTCGATCTCTCGTCGGTGCTGTTCATCTGCACGGCGAACAACCTCTTCGACATCCCGGCGCCGCTCCGTGACCGCATGGAGGTCATCCGCATCGCCGGCTACACGATCGAAGAGAAGGTGGAGATCGCCTGGCGTTACCTGCTCCCCAAGCTGTTCCAGGAGCACGGCATCACGGACACGGATCTGCAGTTCACCGATGAAGTGCTCGGCCTCATCTCCAGTGGCTACTCGCGTGAAGCGGGGCTACGCGGCTTCTCGCGCAATCTCGCGGCGATCATGCGCAAGCGCGCACGCAAGAAGGCCGAGGGTGAGGAGGGCGCGTGGGTCGTGGACATGCCGATGGTCGAGGAGATCCTCGGGCTCCCCCGCTTCCCCAAGGACGAAGCGGAGACGGAGCCCGAGATCGGCACGGTGACCGGACTGGCGTGGACGTCTACGGGCGGCGACCTCATGACCATCGAAGCGCTCAAGATGTCGGGGAACGGTCGCCTGATCGTCACGGGGCAGCTCGGCGACGTCATGCGCGAGTCGGTGGACGCGGCGTACTCCTACGTGCGGTCGCGCGCGATGCAGATCGGGATCGAGGAGCGGAGCTTCCGCGATTACGATCTGCACATCCATCTCCCCGCGGGTGCCATCCCCAAGGATGGCCCCTCGGCCGGCATCACGGTCACGCTCGCCATCGCGAGCGTGCTCGGCGATCGCCCCGTGCGCCGCAACCTCGCGATGACGGGCGAGGTGACGCTGCGCGGCAAGGTGCTCGAGATCGGCGGCGTGAAGGAGAAGGTGATGGCCGCCTATCGAGCGGGGTTGCGAGAGGTGATCCTCCCGGCGAGCAACAGGAAGGATCTGCGCGATGTTCCCGAGGAAGTGCGTGAGAATATGACGTTCACGTTCGTCGAGATGATGGACGACGTGATGCGCGTCGCACTGCTTCCTCCCGCGTCCGAGCCGCCGGCCGACCGCCCGCCCGTGCGCGACGTGGAACCGGAGCGCCGGCCGGGGCACACGGAGCGCGCGGTGCCGATCCGGACTACGGGCTGACGGCGCCCAGGCGCCGTCAGTCCACCCACCCGTGCTCCAGCCACTCGACGATCCGGTCAAGAAAGCGCAGCTCGTCCGGATGAAGCGCCGCGCAACCGGGCTGCTCATCCTGGCGACGGTGATCTTCATCGTCACCTCGCTGGTTCTCCGGTACTACAGCGAATTCTGGCTCGACGCGCTGCGCGCGACAGCGGAGGCCGCCATGGTGGGCGGCCTCGCGGATTGGTTCGCGGTCACGGCGCTCTTCCGACACCCCCTCGGCCTCCCGATCCCGCATACGGCGATCATCGCCGCACGCAAGGATCAGATCGGCCGGTCGCTCGGCAACTTCGTCCAGCGGCACTTCCTGAGTCGTGAGGTGCTGTCGCAGAAGCTCGCGACATTGCACACGGCCGAGCATCTCGCGCGCTGGCTCACCCAGCCCGAGAACAGCCACGCCGTCGCACGACACGCCGCGGCGGGGCTCGCGAGCGGCGTGCGAGCCCTGCGCGATGAGGACGTGCAGGAATTGATCGATGGCGTCCTGCTGCGACGCATTCGCGCGACGCGCGTCGCCCCGCTGCTCGGCCAGCTGCTCACCGTGATCACGGAGGGCGATCGGCATCAGGAACTACTGAACGAAGCCGTGAAGCTCCTGGCGCGCGCCGTGGACGAGAACCAGGACACGATCCGCGAGCGCATCGGGGAGGAGAGCCCGTGGTGGATCCCCGACTTGGTCGAGGACAAGATCCACGTGAAGATCGTGTCCGGCCTCGACCACACGCTCCAGGACATTCGCGACAACCCGCAGCACCCGCTGCGCGCGCGCTTCGATGTGGCGCTCCGCGCCTTCATCGACAAGCTCAACACCTCTCCCGAGGTGCAGGCACGCGCCGAGGAGATCAAGCTGGAGCTGCTCGACGCCGAGGCGGTTCGCCGCTTCTCGGCGTCGATGTGGGATGAGGCGAAAGGCGCGCTCTTCCGCTATGCCGACAATCCGGATGCGTTTTCGCCGACGGCGATCGAGCGCGGGCTCACGACGATGGGCGAGGCGCTGCTGAACGATCCCCGACTGCTCGAGCGCGTCGATCACTACATCACCGATATCGCGCTGCACCTCGTCGAGCGCTATCAGTCGGAGGTGGGGCAGCTCATCGCGCAGACGGTGAGCTCGTGGGATCCGGATGTCACCTCGCAACGGATCGAGCTCTCGATCGGGAAGGACCTGCAGTTCATCCGCATCAACGGGACGATCGTTGGCGGACTCGTGGGGCTGGTGCTCTTCCTCGTCTCCACGTTGTTCTGACGGTACGCGGTACATCTATTGCGGCGGGGAGCAGCACGGTTCATCGCTGCATCCGTCACCATTCCAATGGAGGACTGGGATGACCACGCCGCCGCCCGAGCCACCCCCTCGCCGCCCGATCTACTTTCCCGCCGGATGGGGGTGCCTCTTCTGGATCGTCGTCCTCATCATCATCTGGCTGATCGTCGGCTTCGCCGGCGGGCCCGCGTGGTGGCCGTGGTGGCGGTAGCGCAGCGACTCACTGCGTGAGCTTCACCTTGCTCACATCGATGACATCGGTCGGGCTCCCGGCCGGCACGTCCACATAGACGACGGTGGGACGCCCGTCCACCTGTCCGCCCCAGAGCGTCAGCGTGCGCGTGTGGGTCTCGTAGCTCCGCACCTGCTGCGCATTCGTGTGCGGCGTGGGGCTGCCGAACTGCAGCGAGATGACGTCCTCCATCGCGCTCGTGAACTCCGCGGCGTCCACGGGTGAATCCCACACCGTCACCCACACGAGTCCATCGCCCTTCGGCGTCTTGAGCACCATGTAGCGATCGCCGTCCCAGCCCTGGGCGGAGCGCACCGCCTCGTTCTGATCCTGCACGTGCTGATAGATGAACACGCGCGTCGAGAACTCGCCGAGGTTGTTCTGGTAGACGTCGGTCGCGCCGTGCGGCGCAGGGAGCGTGACGCGAGTCGGCACATCGCGGGGTGTGCTGAAGTACGCCGACGGATGGATCACCTGCTCGGTGGATGTCGGCAGCGCGGCGCCAAACGGCTCCTTCCCGTGCTCGCGCATCTGGAACTGATGCATGAACTCGGCGCCGCTCAGATACGGGAAGAGCAGGCTCTCCTGGATGAACAGCGGCGCGGCCGCCATGAGCGGCATGGAGGTTCGCTCCTGCCGGATCGACTGCCGGATGCGATCCCAACCGAGCTGCTCGGCGATGTTCCCGCGTCCTCCGGTCATGAGCTCGAACGACACGAGCGTCGCCTGCCCTTCCATCACCGCCTGCGCCGCCGTCTGCCGGTCGTCGTCCCCACGCATGTTCAGGATGGAATCGAGGTTCGTGTACTGATCCTGCAACGCGTGGACGAGCTCGTGCTGAATTGTGAGCGACACCATCGTCGGGGACGCGCCCTTCACCACGTACAGCACCTTCGTCGTCGGATCGTAGTAGCCCGCCACCTGTTCGGTGAGCAGCGCAAGCATGAACGAGCGCAGGTTCATCGTGTCGGGGATGAGCCCGAGCAACTTGTAGGCGACCTGCTGCCGGTCGATGTCCTGACCTGCCTGCTTCTGGAACTCCGTCTCGAGATACTGGTGCACCTGCTCCTTGGTCTTCTCCTGGAGCACAGGGGGATGCTTGAAGGTGAGCCCCGTGACCTTCTCGATCTCGGGGATCGCGCTGGCCACATCCGTCGCGTACGAGCCCTGTCCCGCCTTCGCCTCGCCGCCGCCGCAGGCGGCCACGAGGGCGAGCGCTGTGATCGCGACGCCGCGCCTCATCCAGGAGCATCGTCTTGTCGTATTCGATCGCGTCATCACGGGCGCCACTCGATGTGTTGTCCGGTGGCGATCCCCACGACACGCGCGACATCGTGGCCGCGCACCACCAGACCTTCATCCACCAGACGGCGTCGCAGCTCCCAGTCGATGCGCGCGAGCCGCCCCGACGCCGTGCGCACGTCAGCGCGCGGGACGAAGGTGTCCGCCGTATCGGGCATGGCGTCAACACCCGGCGCCTGCGTCGATACGGGCTCCGTGTCGGCGCGGGGCACCGTCTGGCCCGCACGTCCCTGTCCCGAGAACGCCGCCTCGAGCTCCGCCCCGAACCGCTCCAGCGCCGCGAACCCCTCGCGTGCGATCCGCTCGATCGGATCCTCGGACGTCGAGCCAGGCTCCGCCATCGCTGTGCGCTCCGGCTCACGCTCGCGCGGCGCCGGCTCGCTCACGCCCGTGCGCAGCAGCGCACGCCGCTCGGCGATGAGCGACTCGGTCTGACGCGAGTAGCTCGCGCTCGCCTGTCGATGCGCACACGCTTCGTCGAGCGCGTCGATCGCACGATCGGGACGCACGCGGTCCGTCACGAAGAGATCGGTGAGCCGGACGGCCGCGAGCAGCGCGTCATCGGCGATGGCAACGTTGTGGTGCCGCTCGAGCCGCTCCTGACGCGCACGCAGAATCTCGAGCGTCTGCTCGGTGCTCAGCTCGCGCACCGCGACCTTCTGGAAGCGCCGCTCCAGCGCGCGGTCGCCACACACCCAGTGCTCGTACTCCTCGTCGGTCGTGGCGCCGATCACGCGGAAGTCGCCGCGCACGAGCGCAGACTTGAGCATGTTCGCCGCATCCATTGCCGCGCCCATCGCGGTACCCTGCCCGATGAGGTTGTGCAGCTCGTCCACGAACAGGATGATGTCCGGATCCGCTGACGCCGCGGCGACGAGGGAGCGCATGCGCTCCTCGTACTGGCCGCGGTACATCGTGCCCGCGAGCATCGACACGTGATCGAGCGCGAGCAGCCGCGCCGAGCGCAATGCGAAAGGAACCGCACCCGCGGCAATGCGCTGCGCGAGCCCCTCGGCGATCGCGGTCTTCCCCGTGCCCGTCGGTCCCACGAGCGCGGGGTTGTTCTTGCTCTGACGGAGCAGAATGTCGATGACGCGATCGATCTCCTCATCGCGGCAGCACACGGGCTCCAGCCGGCCCGCACGGGCTTCGGCGGTCAGGTCCCGCGTGAGGCGCTGCAGCGCGCCATCGTTCGACCACAGCATGTCTCCAAGCATCACAACCCCAGCACTCCGTGAAGGTACCAATCGATCAGCGATTGTCCCCAGAGCAGCGCGATCATTGCTGCTGGAGCAAGGAAGACGCCGAACGGGACGAGCGGCGGCTCGAACGGCTCGCCACGCTTGCGGCTCCGCATCATGCCGACGGGGAGCACGACGACGAGGAAGCTCACCGCACCGACCACCGCACCGAGAAAGATCGTGAGCAGCGTACGGCCCGGGCCGAGGTGTGCGCCCACCATCGCCATGAGCGTCACGTCGCCGAACCCCATTGCCTCCTTCTTGAACGCCATCTCGCCGAGCCACCCGACGATGGCGATGGCGCCCGCACCGACACACGCCCCGATCACTGCATCGTACATCCCGGCGAAGGGGAGAGTTTCACCGACGAACAAACTCACGATGGCAGCGAGGAGCGCCCACCCGAGCCCGAACGCGGTGAAGCCGTCTGGAATAATGTAGTGCTGCGCATCGGTCAGGAGGACGCCAAGTAGAATCGTCCCGAACACGGCGACGCGGAGCGCAGTAAAGGTGATACCGAAGTGCCACGCGGTGGCGATCCACCCAAGCGCGACGAGCAGCTCGACCGCGGGATACATGACCGAAATCGACGCCTTGCAGCCGCGGCACCGTGCGCGGAGCGCGAGCCAGCTCAGCACCGGGATGTTCTCGAACCAGGCGATCTCGTGCCCGCACTTGGGGCATCGCGAGCGTGGCGACACGACCGAGAGCTCGGCGGGCCAGCGCGCGACGCACACGTTCAGAAAGGAGCCGATGCAGCCGCCCACGACAAAGACGAAGGCGAACCAGAGCGTGTCGCTCATGGGCGAAAGTGGTAG
>DASSNR010000247.1:0-6157 GCA_035687925.1 Gemmatimonadaceae bacterium
CGCGATGTCGAGCGGCGTGTACAGCGGTGCGACCTCACTCGTCGAGTTGCTGAACGCCACGTCGCGCTTCGTCCCCTGCTCGTACTGCTCGCGCCACGCCGCCACCTCGGCGCGCAGGCGCTCCAGCTCCGCCTGCTGCTCCCGCACCGTCTCGGTCAGCTCACGTATCGTCGTCATCGCTCTGCCCGTGTCAGAAGGTCCGCGCTCCGCTCCAACAGCGCCGCAGCCGCGGCAAACGGAGTCAGCGTGCCCGCCGAGAGCGCGGCCAGTTGCTCCTCGAGCCACGCAACCGTCTCGGCGTTTCCCCAGAGTCGTTCTCGCACCTGCCGTTCCACCGTGTCCACCACGCGCTCACGGAACCGCTGGCGCCGTCGCGCCTCGAGCGCGCCGCTGGTCGCAAGATAATCGAAGTGGCGATCGAGAGCGGCGGCGAGCGCATCGACACCTTCATTACGCTCGGCGATCGTCGAGAGGACGGGCGGCGTCCACTGTTCCTTGTGCTCGGACGCCGCCGCCTCGCGCGCTGCCCGCGCCGGATTGTTGATGCGCCGCAGCTCCACGCCGTGATGCGCGGGAACGTGTCGGAAGAGCTGTCCCATGCGGAGGCCGAGCATCACCTCGACCTCGTGTCGCAGCCGATCGGCGCCGGGGCGGTCGGCCTTGTTCACGACGAAGATGTCGGCGATCTCCATGAGGCCGGCTTTCATCGTCTGGATGGAATCGCCCGATTCGGGGACGAGCACCACCACGCACGAATCCGCGGTGCGTGCGATGTCGAGCTCGCTCTGTCCCACACCCACGGTCTCGATGAGAATCCGGTCGAAGCCGAACGCATCGAGGACGTCAGCCACATCGCGAGTGGTCGACGCGAGTCCGCCGAGCGAGCCGCGCGTGGCCATCGAGCGGATGTAGATCCCCGGATCGAGCGCCACGGCTTCCATGCGGATGCGATCGCCAAGCAGCGCGCCGCCGGTGTACGGTGACGTGGGGTCCACGGCGATGATCCCGACCGTCAGTCCCGCCGCGCGATAGCGCGCCGCCAGGTGCGTGGTGAGCGTGCTCTTCCCCGCACCAGGCGGACCCGTGACGCCGATGCGGCGTCCAGACCCAAGCCGCGGACTCAGCGCCTCGAGCAACCGCTCGAACCCGGAGCGCTGGTTCTCCACGATGCTGACCGCGCGCGCGAGCGCCGGCGTCTTCTTCGCGTCGAAGTCGGCGAGCAATCGTTCGTGCATAGGGGTGAGGGTTGAGCCCATTACGCTAGTCCGGCGTTGTCATTCCGAGCGCAGCGAGGAATCTCGCTGGCAGAACGAGATCCCTCGCTCCGCTCGGGATGCCAACGTGTCGTCAGTGCCACCGCCGATATCCGCGGAACGGATTCGAGAAAAGATGCAGCGGCAGCAGGAAGATGATCAGAAAGAAGATGAGCGACGCGATCAGCGACGCGCCCAGCAGGTAGATGTTGTGCCGCGCGATGTACAGCAGCGCCCCGACGATCGCGATCAGCCCCGCGAACAAGCAGAGCAGGATGCGCCGCGTCTGCAGCGCCATGAACTGCTGCATCTCGATCACGTCGCGCGGGTGCGCACGCACACGCAGCTCATCGCGCCCCGCGCGGCGAAGCACGTCGCGCAGCTCGCGCGCGATCCCGCCGAGCTCGAGCGCCCAGTTCTTGAGCACATCGCGGTTCTCGCCGCCGAACATCGCGGTGAGCAGCTCGCCCTTCATACGGGAAACGATCGGTGTCGCGAACTGCACGCTGTTGAACGACGGCTCGTAGCGCATCGCGATCCCCTCGGCCAGCGCGGCCGCACGCCCGAAGTACACGAGCTCGCTCGGCAGCGTGATCGGCCACCGGTAGAACGTGGACATGACCTCGTTCACGATGCGCTGGATCTGCTGCGGCTTCGCGTCGGGCGTGAACGCGATGGACATGAGCGCGCGCGCGGCATCGCGTACCGTTCCGCGGTCCACCTCCGGGTCGAGCAGCCCCAGCTCGTAGAAGCCGGCGATCACGCCGTCCACGTCCTGCCGCACAGCGGCCATGATCGTCTGGATGAGCCGCGTCCGCGTCTCCTGCTCGACGCGGATCACCATCCCGAAGTCCAGTAGCACGAGCCGCCCTTCGGGCGAGACGAGCAGGTTGCCGGGGTGCGGATCCGCGTGGAAGAGCCCGTCCACGAGCATCATCTTCACGTACACCTCGACGAGTGTCTCGAGCAGCGTCGACACCGAGATCTCGCCGGCCGCGATGCGGTCCTGCAGCCGGTCGACCTTCGTCCCCTCCATGTACTCGAGCACGAGCACGCGCTGGCGCGTCAGCTCGTGGACGACCTGCGGCACCGCCACACGGTCGTCGGTCGCGAAGTTCGCGCGCATGAGCTGCGCGTTGCGCGCTTCCTCGCGGAAGTCCATCTCGTCCTCGATGCGCTTGGCGAACTCCCGCACGATGGTCGTGATGGCGCGCACGTGGTGGTTCGGGAAGAGCACGTTCACGAAGAAGAGAATACGAAACGCCGCGTGCAGGTCGATCGCCACGATCTCTTCCACGCCCGGGCGCAGCACCTTCACCACCACCTCACGCCCGTCGAGTCGCGCGCGGTGCACCTGCCCCAGCGACGCGGCCGCGAGCGGCTCCGGGTGAAAGCACTCGAAGAGCGCCGACGGCGGCTGCCCGAATTCGCGCTCGATGACGCCCTCGATGGCGGGGAGCGGGAGCGGCGGCACGCGATCGGTGAGATGGCCGATCTCGCTCAGGTAGGGCTCGGGGAGAATGTCCGCGCGGGACGCGAACACCTGCGCAAGCTTGATGAACGTCGGCCCGAGATCCGCAACGGTCGCCGTGAGACGGCGGGCCCGATCGCGATGCTGCTCCGGCGTGAGCGTGCGCGGGCGCCCGATGAAGATCCACCGGCGGCGATCGCGAAGGAACGCGGTGAGGAACGGCGCGAGCCGCCAGAACACGTACAGCGGACGCACGCTACCTCGGCCGAACGAGTGCCGCGTCGCGATCGTCACTGGCCTCGCGCGCGTCACTCGGATCGTCGTCCTCCTCCTCCGGCCCGATCCCGCCCACCAGCTCGTCCAGCACATCCTCGAGCGTCACGATACCGGCCACGGTGCCGTCATCGCCCAGGACCACCGCCAGGTGTCGCTGACTCCGCAGCATGCGGAAGAGCATCTCCCCGCACGACATCGTCGCCGGTGCCTGCGCAACCTCCCGGATCGGCGGAAACGATTCAGCCCCGGTCTTGAAGAGGTCGAGCGCGTGGACCATCCCGACGATGTGATCGCGCGACCCCCGATACACCGGGAGCCGGCTGAATCCCGATCGCGCGATCAGGCGCGCGGCGGCCGCTGGCGGCGTGTCGGCATCGATCGCGACGACATCCGGGCGCGGCGTCATCACGTCGCGCAGTACCTTGTCGCCGAACTCCATCACGCCGGTGATGATACGATTCTCGTCCGGCTCGCCGATCCCCTCCAGCTCGCCCTCGCGCAGCAGATCCTCCACGCCGTCGCGCGCCTCGCGGATCTCGATGTGCCCCGCGCGGTGTCGCACCGCCCGCGTGACGGCGTGCAGACCGCGCACGAGCGGATTCACCACCACTGCCGCGAGCTCGAGCGGCGGCAGCACGACGGGCACGAGCTGAGGGGCCCACCGCCGGGCGATCGCGCGGGGGATCAGCTGGCCGACGAGGAGCAGCACGAGCGCCAACACGATGTACGCCCCGACGAACCGCCACGCGGACCCGAGGTGCGCTGCGCCGAGCAGCACGCCGCACAGGGTGACGAGCATCGCCACGCCCGCACGCGACGCGATGAGCAGCCGCTGCGGATGCGAGACGTACCGCGCGGCGATCGGATGGCCGGCGAGGCGATCCTCCGCCCAATGTCGGAGCCAGAGGCGGCTGACCGACCGCACGGCGGTACCCGCGGCGGTGAGCCACGCCGTTCCGAGCACGGCCAGCGCGAGCAGGATGATGAGACCGATCACGTCGTCTCCTCTGCCAGCGCCTCCGCGCGCTCGAAGTACACGCGCTGGACACGTCGTCGGACGACGCGCTCCACGACCACGCGGAAGCCATCGATCATGAGTACTTCACCGGCGCGCGGCACGCGCCCCAGCACGTCGTAGATGAGACCGCCGACCGTCGCGATGTCCGCGCGCTCGATGCGATGCTGCAACGCCTCCGACAGCTCCTCCAGCGTCACGCGGCCTGCGAACCAGAACTTCGATCCGTTCTCACTCTCGATCGTCGGCGCCTCGTCGTCATGCTCGTCGCGGATGTCGCCGACGATCTCCTCGAGCGCATCCTCGATCGTGATCAGCCCGGCAGTGCCGCCGTACTCGTCCACCACGATGGCGATGTGCGCATCGGCCGCCTTGAAGTCGCGAAGCTGTGCATCGATGGTCTTGCTTTCGGGGATGAACGTCGCGGGCCGCACGAGCGGCAACCATCCGCCCTCGGGCGGCTCCCCGGCGACGGCCGCGTGCAACAGGTCCTTCGCCAGCAGGATCCCGATGATGTTGTCGATGGTCTCGTCGTACACCGGCAGTCGCGCGTGCTCCGAGCTGCGCACGCGGTCCAGCACCTCGGACCACGGTGTGTCCTGTTCGATTCCGGTGATCTCGACGCGCGGCATCATCACGGCGTGCACCTCCGTCTCGGCGAGCGCGGCCACGCGACGGATGAGTGCGCGGCGATCGCCCGGATTGCCGGCGCCGTTCGACGCGGCCGAACCGAGTGGCTCCGCGGCCGGCGCGCGCCCAGGCTCGGCCGGCACCTCCGCTGGAAGCACACGACGTGTGGCTGCGTCGACCTTCGTGGAGGCGGATACGAGCCCGCCGAACAGCGATCGGGCCGCCGACACGATCGGGAGCAATCGGCGGGCGGCGTCGTTGCCGTACGCCTCACCCACGGTGCGCGGGCCCATCTCCACGACGAGTGCTGTACCGAGCGCGATCGCGACGGCGAGCACCACGGCGACCGGGGCGGGCTGCATCCAGAGCCGCACCGCGATGGCGGCAGCTGCGCCCGTCGCGAGCTGCATCACGAGCCGCGCAATCGAGAGCGCTCGATGCGACTGCCCGCGCTCCACCGCGATCGATTCGTTGGTCGCGCCCGTAGACGGAGGCTCCTCGTCCATCGAGAGCAGCGCCCCATCAGCGGCCGCGCACGTCGCGCCGGCTACGGCGGTGACGAATGCGACGAGTCCGGCAGCGACGGCGGTCATGTCCGCGCGCGCGAGCGACGCAGCCGGCCGACGAGGCGCTCCTGGCGCCTCCACATCGGCGAGCTCGTTCGCTCCTCGCCCTCCGGGTGATCGTAGCCGACGGCGTGCAGCACACCGTGCACCACGAGCCGCAACAGCTCGTCGCGCACGCCGAGCCCTTCGCGCCGCGCGTTCTCGCGTGCGACCTCGGGCGCGATGTAGATGTCGCCGACGAGGAACCCCGTCGATGGCGCGCGCGATCCTGTCGAGATCACGTCCGTCGGTGTGCGACGGCCGAACGTCTCGACGTTGAGCCGCTGCATGGCGCGCGTCGTCACGAACGTCACCGAGATCGTCGCATTGCGCTCGCGCTCCGCGCGCAGCACGGACTCCACTGCCGACGCGACCGTCGCGCGCGCGATGGGGAGCCGTCCGGACTCGACGGAGACATCCACCACGATCGTCATACCGATGCGAACTCCGACGTGATGCCGCCGCTCGCCGCCGGGTAATCCGTCCGATTGTGGTACTGTCCGATCAGCACTCGCGCGAACTGCTCCTTGACGACGTCGAGTTGCTTGAGCGTGAGCGGTGCATCGCGCAGCTGACCCTGCTCGATGCGCTGCCGCACGATGTGGTCGATGAGCTCGCGGATCTTCTCCGGCGTCGGGTCCTGCAGCACGCGCGCCGATGCCTCGACGCCGTCGGCCAGCATGCAGATGGCCGTCTCCGCGCTCTGCGGAACGGGGCCCGGGTACATGAAGTCCGCCGGGTTCACACCGTTGCCATCGCGCTCCTTCGCCTTCTCGAGGAAGTACGAGATCGGCGAGGTGCCGTGATGCTCCGGAATGAATCGCGCGATGGCGCGCGGCAGGTGCGACTCCTCGGCCAGCTCCAGCCCTTCGCGCACGTGGTTGCGAATGATCGCCGCGCTCGTGCT
>DASSNR010000283.1:0-2222 GCA_035687925.1 Gemmatimonadaceae bacterium
AACCCCTCGCTCCTGCAGAAGGCCGAGCAGACGAAGGCGCCGCACTCCGACATCCACGGCTTCCGCACGATCGCCGACATCATGCGCGCCTTCAACCCGTTCACCGGGTCGATGTACAAGGAAGCGCTGCACGTGAGCCGCGTGACGCGGGAAATGTTCTGCCTCATGGAGGGGCGGCACGTTCATCCGTCCACCATGTACCCCGGCGGCGTTGGCACCGTCGCGACGCCGCAGGTGTTCACGGACTACCTGTCGCGCCTCGTCAACGTGCTCGACTTCGTGAAGCGCGCCGTCCCGCTCAACGATGATCTGTTCGACTTCTTCCTCGACGCGCTCCCCGGGTACGAGCATCTCGGGGAACGCCGGATCCAACTCGGGTGCTGGGGCTCGTTCCAGAACCCGGAGGTGTGCGACTATCGCTACGAGACCATGAACGACTGGGGGAAGGCGATGTACGTCACCCCGGGCGTCGTGATCGATGGCGAGCTGGTGACGACGAATCTGGTCGACATCAACCTCGGCATCCGCATTCTGCTTGGCAGCTCGTTCTACGAGGACTGGCAGGGCGCGGAAACGTTCGTCAAGGAGGACCCGCTCGGGAATCCGGTGGACCAGCGGCATCCGTGGAATCAGACCACGTTGCCGAAGCCGCAGCAGCGCGATTTCGAGGGGAACTACAGCTGGGTGATGAGCCCACGCTGGTTCGACAACCGCACGGGCAAGTACCTCGCGCTCGACACCGGCGGCGGCGCGCTCGCGCGCCTCTGGGTCACGGCGCTTGCGGGCCTCGTCGACACGCCCTTCGTGAAAGCCACCGGTCGCAGCGTCCGGATGATGTTGCCCAAGAGCGGTGCGTTCCCCGAGATGACGCTCGAGTGGAAGGTGCCCCAGTACTCCAACACGATCGAGCGCGACCGCGCGCGGATGTATTTCGTCGCCTACTCGGCCGCGATGGCGGCGTTCTTCTACGAGAAGGCGATGGAGCTGATCCGCCAGGGCAAGACGAAGGTCTTCACGGACTTCACGGTGCCCGACGACGCGATCGGATGCGGATTCCACGAGGCCGTGCGCGGCGTGCTCTCGCACCATCTCGTGATCCGCGACAAGAAGATCGCGAACTACCAACCGTATCCGCCGACGCCGTGGAACGGCAGCCCGCGCGACATCTACGGGACGCCGGGACCCTACGAGGATGCGGTCCAGGGATTGCACCTGTTCGAGGAAAACGATCAGGCGCACTTCAAGGGGATCGACATCATGCGCACGGTGCGCAGCTTCGACCCGTGTCTGCCGTGCGGGGTGCACATGTACCTCGGCGGTGGAAAGACGATCAAGCAAGTCCACTCGCCCATGCTTGGACTCGGCGGATAATGGCTTTCGACTCGGCGGCCACGACGGAGGCGGCGAACGGCAACGCAACCGGTCCGCGCATCGAGCGGCTGGACGATCGCGCCGCGTCGGCACTGGCCGAGCACCTCGAGTCGCTGCTCGCGCGGCTCGAGATGCTTCCCGAGCAGCCGGCGCGCGCGGTGGCGCTCGACGCGGTGGAGGCGATTGTGCGACTGTACGGTGAAGGGCTGGCTCGCATGGTCGACCAGCTGGCGCAGCGGGACCGCACGCTGATCAGCGCACTCGCGCGCGACGAGCTCGTGTCGCACCTCCTGCTCCTGCACGAGCTGCACCCCGACGCGCTCGACGAGCGCGTGCGTCGCGCGCTCGACGCGATCGGCCCGGAGCTGCAGGCGCACGGCAGGCGCGGCGAGCTCGTCGATGTCACGGGGGATGTCGCGCGCGTGCGCCTCGCGCGCGACGGCCACGGCTGTGCGTCGACGAGTCGAACGGTGCGCGGCACCATCGAGGAGGCCGTGCTGCGCGCAGCGCCGGAGCTCTCGCGTGTCGAGTTGGAGGAGACGGACCCTGTGACGCCCGCACTCGTGACGCTCGCCGGTCCTCGGCGGAACAACTCGACGACGCGCGCCAGCGACGCGCGATCAGCCGACGCACCCGACGCGGTATCGCCGCGCGCACCGTGAGAGAGGTCATGCGCTCATCGGGCCCCGCACTCCGCCACTCGCGCCTCGCTCGGCTCGCCCGCGGCTCGGCGTCTCATCTGCGGACCGCCGACGCGCCGTGCGAGCGGTGCGATCTCTGCGCGCAACAGGTGCACGCCGAGCATCGGCATCTTCTGGATCTCGAGGCGCGCCGACTGCTGTGCGCGTGTC
>DASSNR010000324.1:0-13484 GCA_035687925.1 Gemmatimonadaceae bacterium
ACGGCTGCGTATGACGTGTCGCTACCCACCCGTGGTGACGCTCTGTCCCTCGCACGGCTGCTGTCGATTTCGCGCTCCCTCTTCCGTCATATGGGTGTGAACCATCACCATCCACCCGAGACAGGAGATCCAACCATGCGCTACGCTCTTCTCATCCACTACCCACAGCCTCCCGCCATCAGCCTCACCGAAGAGCAGATCGCTGAGGGCAAGGCTGCCTTCCACGCGTATGCGGAGGCGCTCGACGACGCCGGCGTGCTTCGCTCCGCCGAGGTTCTCCAGACGATCGCCAGCGCGACGAGCGTGTCGGTGAAGCAGGGGAAGCTCCAGGTGCAGGACGGCCCCTTCGCCGACACCAAGGAGGCGTTCGCCGGCATCTTCATGCTCGACGTTCCCGACCTCGACGCCGCCATCGCCTGGGCGGAGAAGTGCCCGGCGGCGCAATGGGGCACGGTCGAGATTCGTCCCTCGGCGGTTCGTTTCGTCGACAGCACATGGACGAGCGCATCGTGATGCAGGACGCTGCGACGCGCGCCGAGGAGCTGGCGCGCGTCGCGTACGGCCGCCTGCTCGCCATCCTCGCCGCGAAGGACGGCGACATCGAATCGGCCGAGGATTGCCTCGCGGACGCCTTCGCGCAGGCGTTACGCGTGTGGCCGGAAACGGGCGTCCCGAGCAACCCCGGAGCCTGGCTGCTCACGGTGGCGCGCAATCGTCGACATGACCTGCGCCGTTCGGCGGCGCATCGACTGTCCGACCGGCTCGAGGATCTCGCGCCCGACGATGTCGCCTCGCACGGTGCGCCATCGATCATGGAGGAGCTCGATCCTGACGCGATCCCCGACCGGCGGCTCGCACTCCTCTTCGTCTGCGCACACTCGGCGATCGACTCCGCTGTGCGCACGCCGCTCATGCTTCAGGTGGTGCTCGGCTTCGACGCCGAGCAGATCGCGCGCGCATTCGTGATTCCGACGGCGACGATGGCGCAGCGGCTCGTGCGTGCCAAGCGTCGCATCCGCGAGGCGCGCATCCCCTTTGTGGTCCCCGATCGCGGCCAGATGCCGGAGCGACTCGCGCCCGTGCTCGAGGCGATCTACGGTGCCTACGCGATCGACTTCCCCCTCGTCGCCGGCACCGAGCCGCGCCAGTCGCTCGCCGCCGAGTCGCACTATCTCGCCACCGCACTCGCCGAGCTGCTGCCAGACGAGCCCGAGGCGCTCGGGCTCGCCGCGCTCATCTCGCTCTCCCTTGCGCGCCGTCCCGCGCGCGGGACGAGTGACGAGTTCGTGCCGCTCGACGAGCAGGATTCGTCGCTCTGGGACGCGGAGCTCATCGCGCTCGGCGAGCGCTATCTCCATCGCGCGCGCTCCCTCGGGGGGATGGGCCGCTTTCAGATCGAGGCGGCGATCCAGTCCGTCCACTGCGCACGCGCGACCAGCGGCGTCACCGACTGGCGCGCGCTGCGGACGCTCCATGCCGCGCTCCTCTCGATCGCGCCGACGCTCGGCGCGTACGTCGCGCACGCGGCGGCGGTGGGACGCATCGAGGGGGCGCAGGCGGGGCTCGCGGCGCTCGACGCGATTGCGGACGACGCCGTGCAACGCTTCCAGCCCGCGTGGGCACTGCGCGCGCACCTGCTGTCCGAGGTGGGACGCGCGGAGGAGGCGGTGCGGGCCTACGAGCGCGCCATCTCGCTCACCACCGACAGCGCGGCGCGCAGATATCTCGAGACGCGGCGCGGGCAGAGGTAGCTCACGCCGATGCGGAGTTACTGTCGGCTGCCGGTGCCACGCCCAGCCAACGCTCGGCATCCTCGAGGTCGGTGAACATTTCCACCGGGCGTCCCATGAGCTGCGCATAGGCCACGAACAGGCGGGCCATCCCCCACTGCGGCACAGGCGGGGTGAGAATGGCGATCCGCGCATCGCGCGCGACTATGGGACGCTCGGCCATGTCTCGAATGAGCAGCGGCCGTCGCTCGAACTCCGTCACCTCTCGAAAATCGACGAGGGTGGGGCACGCGGGGTCGAACGCTGGGTGGGAGCCGCCGCGGGCGCGTGCCTCGAGCAACTCGAGATAACAGAGTCGGCCGCTGCCGCGCAAAATCATCAAGCCGCGTCGAGCATCGAACGCGAAGGAGCAAGGCATCGTGTGATCGTTCGGGGAGGTCCGACCTCCGGGCCGCCAACCCCGGATTCGGGAGGTCGGCGAATCATGTCCTGTGCGGCCGCCTGCGACAAGGCTATGACGCCGCGAGCATCGTCATGCGGGTGGGCGCACCGCTGTCCTCCTCATCGCGCGTCGCGGAGCCTCGCCTCCACCATCCGCTTGAACGTCCCGTCCTCGAGATACTTCCTGAGGTTCTTCCCCGGACATCCCGTCTCCGCGTACTGATAGTGTCCACGGATGCTGTCGAGCGGCACGTTGAACGCGTCGACTGCCCACGCCATGAGATTGGCGATCGCGTTCAGCTGCGCTTGTGTCGGCTCCTGCAGGTTGTAGTTGCCGAGCACGCTGATGAGCAGATGCCCGTGGGGGTCGTACGTCGTGTTCGTCTCCCCCATGTAGTGCCAGTCGCGCCCCTCGTAGATGTTGCCGTCGAGATCGATGAGGTAGTGGTACGGCACGTCCCACCAGTTCCGGTCGCTCTCGCCCCACGACTGCAGATCGCGCAGCCCCTTGACGGGATCGTCGCCCGGGAGCAGCGGCTTGGCGCTCCCTTCATGGTGCAGCGTGATGCTGGTGATGTGCTGAGAGATGCGGAGTCGCATGTCCGCGCCGCCGGCGACGAGCGATGATGCAATGCTACTCGGGAGCGATGACACGGTCGCGACCTCGAGCGCGACAAGCCCGCCGCCCAGCTCGCCCTTCCCGTAGATCGCGACGATCGCGACGTGATACCCATGCCAGTTGAACGCCTCGCCCTCGCGCGCAACACGCTCCTCCGCCGCACCACCGGAGCGTAGCCGAAGACTCACGCTGTCGACGTGTGCGACGGCGCTCGAGTCGGGCGACGTGCGGGTGGAGTCGGTAGACGCGTAGACGGAGTGCGCCACACTAGCGGAATCCGCCGTCGTACCGAGCACCGTGATCGAGAGATCGTGGAAGACGAGCGTCCCGCCGGGCGGCTCGTTGCGACGCGTTGCATCTGCAGCGTACCCAACCGGTGGCTGCGACTGCCACTGCGCGTGCGGGATGATCGCCGGTTGCGGGACGCGGTGGGCAGTACGCACGGTGGCGCAGCCGAGGGCCATCGCGACGCCAACGGCGGGGAGAAATCGGAGGGATCGCATGCGCGGGATGATGCGCCGCGTGCGTGCGTGCCGCCAGCACCGCTCAGCAAACAGTCCTCAGCTCACGTCCGACGCGGTGCTCGCGAGCTATCGAGCTCCCCCTCCTCTGGTGGCGCGACGTTCCGCACGCAATCTTCGAGCAGGTCCGCACCGGGCCAGCCGACGCCCTGTCGGCATCATCGAACACGAACCTCGCCACTCTCATGACGCCGCGCGCATCCACCGCACTTCCCTGCTTCGCCGTGGTCCTGTTCCTGATGGCCGCGGGGTGCACCACCCACGCTGACCCGGCCGACGTGGTCCTTCGCCACGGAACGATCGTCACCATGGACTCGACCCGCCCGACAGGGGAGGCCATCGCCATCACGGGCGACCGGATCACCGCCGTCGGCTCCGACGCCGAGATCCAACGCTATGTCGGCCCTTCCACCAAGGTCATCGACCTTCAGGGACACCTCGCCATCCCGGGCTTCATCGAGTCGCACGGCCACTTCACGGGACTGGGGCAGGTACTCACCGAGTTGAATCTGATGGGCGTCCCATCCTGGCAGCAGATCGCCGCGATGGTCGGCGACGCCGCCAAAACCGCCAAGCCGGGCGCCTGGATTCAGGGGAGCGGCTGGCATCAGGAGAAGTGGAACCGCTCCCCCGGACGTGTGGTGAAGGGCTTCCAGACGAACGATCTGATCAATCAAGCGGCGCCGCACAATCCGGTGATCCTCGAGCACGCGAGCGGACACGCGCTCATCGCCAACGACGTCGCGCTCAAGCTGGCGGGCATCGGCCCCTCCACCCCCAATCCCCCCGGCGGCGAGATCATCAAGGACGCGCGCGGACGGCCGACGGGTGTCCTCGTCGATGGCGCCCAGGCGCTCATCCGCGGAGCGCTCGCCAAGAGCCTGGCCACGCGCTCGCCGGATGAGGTCCAGGCCGACTTCCGCCGCCAGATCCATCTCGCCACACAGAACGCGCTTGCCAACGGCGTGACGAGCTTCCAGGACATGGGGGAATCGTTCGCGACCATCGACGCGATCAAGAAGATGGTCGACGAGGGCGACATGCCGCTCCGGCTCTACATCCTGGTGAGCCAGAACGAAGTGCGGCCGAACGACGTCGACTCTCTGGTCGCGCATCGGATGGTCGACTATGGGAACGGACACCTGACCGTGCGCGGCATCGGTGAGATCACAGCGGACGGCGCGCTCGGCTCGCGCAGCGCATGGATGCTCAAGCCGTACGACGATGATCCGACCAACACGGGGCTCAACGTGACGACGATGTCCCGAATCAAGGAGATCGCCGAGATCGGGCTCGCGCACGGCTTCCAGATCTCGGTGCATGCCATCGGCGATCGCGCCAACAAGGAGACGCTCGACACCTATCAGGCGGTGTTCGAGGAGCACCACGTCAAGAGTGACACGCTGCGCTGGCGGATCGAGCACGCGCAGCACTTGAATCCCACCGATATCCCGCGTTTCGGCCAGCTCGGCGTGGTGGCCTCGATGCAGGGCATCCACGCCTGCTCCGACGCGCCGTACGTCATCCCCCGGCTCGGCGAGCAGCGCGCCAAAGAGGGCGCGTACGTGTGGCAGTCGCTGTGGAAGACCGGTGCCGTCGTGACGAACGGGACGGATGTCCCCGTCGAGGCCATCAGTCCCATCGCGTCGTTCCACTGCAGCGTGACGCGCGACATGGTCGGCACCGATTCGGCCTTCTTCCCCGAGCAGAAGCTCACGCGCGAGCAGGCGCTCAAGACGTACACGGTGAACGGGGCCTACGTCGCGTTCGAGGAACACGAGAAGGGCTCGCTCACGCCCGGCAAGGACGCGGACATCGTGGTGCTGTCGCGCAACATCATGACCGTGCCGCCCGACTCGATTCTGGGGACGAAGGTCCTGTACACGATCGTAGGTGGGAAGGTCGTGTACACCGGCACCGATACGTCGCAGGCGAAGACTGCGGCGGGGATGTGAAGCCGGCACATTCGCTCGGCCGCACACCATCCACTCGAGAGAGGATCCATGGTTACGACCCAGAGAATCACCCCCTGCCTGTGGTTCGACGATCAGGCCGAAGAAGCGGCGCGGTTCTATACGAGCATCTTCAAGAACTCGCGCATCACGGCGATCACGCGTTTCGGCGAGGCCGGGTTCGAGATTCATCATCGCCCAGCAGGATCGGTGATGGTCGTCGCGTTCGAGCTCGACGGACAGTCGTTCACGGCGCTCAACGGCGGGCCCGTCTTCACGTTCAACGAGGCGATCTCGCTGCAGGTGAATTGCGCGACGCAGGACGAGATCGACTACTACTGGACGAAGCTCTCCGCGGGCGGTGATCCGAAGGCGCAGCAGTGCGGGTGGCTCAAGGATCGCTACGGCGTGTCGTGGCAGATCGTCCCGAACTTCATGAACGAGCTCTACAAAGATGGGAGCGACGCGGGGTCGCAGCGCGCCATGCAGGCGATGCTGCAGATGAAGAAGCTCGACATCGCGGCGTTGCGCCGCGCGTACGACGGAGTCGCGTGAGCCGCATCGCGCGATCGTCCGAGCTCCGTTGATCGATCCAGCCGCATCCCCCCGCCCCTTCCTCACCGCCGCGTGGCGCGATCTCGCCATCCTCAATTTCGAGATCGCGCCGCACGTGCTCGAACCGCTCCTCCCCACCGGCACCGAGCTGGATGCGTGGCGCGGCATCGCGTACGTCAGCGTGGTCGGGTTCCGCTTCGTCGACACGCGCGTGCTCGGGTTCCGCATTCCTCGGCATGTCGACTTCGAGGAGGTGAATCTGCGCTTCTACGTGCGCCGTCGCGAAGAGGGCGAATGGCGGCGCGGCGTCGTCTTCATCCGCGAGCTCGTCCCGCGCCGAGCGATCGCGTGGACCGCGCGATGGTGGTACAACGAGCCGTACCGCGCGCTCCCCATGCGCCACGCGGTCGAGCGCACGTCGACTGGAGATGCGTGCGCGGCCCGCTACGAGTGGCGCCGTGCCGGCACGTGGGAAGGACTCGCGCTCCGCGCCGCCGGTGAGATGGCGCCGTTGCAACCGGACTCCGAGGCAGAGTTCATCACGGAGCACTATTGGGGGTACACGCGCCAGCGCGATGGCTCATCGATCGAGTATCGCGTCGAGCATCCGCGCTGGCGCGTCGCACCGGCTGCGGAGGTCGAGCTGCGCTGCAACGTCGAGGCGCTGTATGGACGCGCGTTCGCCGACGCGCTCGCGCAGCCGCCGAGGTCGGCCTTCGTCGCGGACGGCTCGGCGGTGTCGGTCTTCCGGCCGCGACGACTGCCGCTGTCCCGCGCGCGGCGCGCGTGACAGCACGTCGTCGCTCGCCACACACGGTGCACGTGAAGAAATCCTAACCTTCGCCTCGGCCCATCTTCGTGCTTGCGCAACACTCCGGCTCGGCGCACTCTAGTTGCGCCGCGTCCACGCCGGGCGCCGCCGACACTCAGGAACCAGGAGATGCCATGCGTTCCGCGCTGCTCACCGCCTGTGTTGCTGCCGGTCTGCTGCTGACGCCATCGCACCTCGACGCGCAGGATCGCGCGCCGGATCGCCCCCGCCTCGAGACGAGCGTCGACACGAACGACGCCTACGCGTACTACAACCTCGGGCTCGCCAAGCTCGATCGCGATCCCGGCAAGGCGGCCGATGCGTTCTACTGGGCCGCGCGACTCAATCCTGGGTGGGCCGAAGCGTACTACGCGCGCCGCGTCGCACTGCTGCTCCGCGATCCGCGTCGTCTCCTGCGCTACTGGGACGGTGACAAGGGCACCGTGCGCTCGAAGGAGATTCAGCACATCGACTCGCTCGAGGTGCAGGCGCTGGCGCTGAATCCGTTCCTTTACCACGGGCTCGACCAGCGGCTCTTCCGCGCGATCATCCATGAGATCGCGCTGGAGGCCACGCGCGGCAGCGACGACGTGCAGAGCGGCGAGATCGAGTACGAGATGAACCGTTACATCGCGTCGGGGCCGGTATCGCTGCGTGCGTGGATCGCGTACGGCGAAGGGCGATTCGACGACGCGCTCGATCTCTACGCGAAGGCGATCAAGCAGACGAAGCACAACGCCTCGCTGCGCACGGATCGCGCGCGCATCTTCTTCCAGCTGAATCGACCCGACAGTGCGCTCGCCGAGCTCACGCAGGCGCTGGACGAGATGCGCAAGGCCGACAAGAAGGATCTCGTCTACGTGTACGAGTCCAAGGCGCTGATGGAGTACAGCATCGCGATGGTGCAGCAGCGGTTGGGCAACGACTCCTCCGCGCGCGACGCGCTCGGACGCGCGCTCGAGGAAGACCTCTCGTACTTCCCCGCACACCTGCAGCTCGGCTTCATGGCGCTCGCCGCGAAGGACACGACCACCGCGCTGAGCGAGATGGATCTCGCCGTGCAGATCAAGGGCGACGATCCGTGGCTCCGCTACACGTACGGCTTCACGCTGAACGCGACGGGGAAGTATCCCGAGGCGGAGACGCAGCTGCGCAAAGCGGTCGAGCTCGACTCCGTGTTCGCGCCGGCGCACTTCGCGCTCGCGAAATCGCTCGAGGGACAGGCGCGCACCGCCGACGCGCTCGCCGAGTACCGCACCTTCCTCGCGCTCGCGAGCCACACCGATCTCCGGCGCGCGGAGGCGGAGAAGGCCGTCGCATCGATCGGGTCCGGGAAATGAGCACCGTCCGTCGTGCGACCGCGCTCGCCATCGCGCTGGCGCTCGCGACGAGCACCGCGATGGCACAGCGCGCGGACTCCGCGAAGAGTCCGATCCGCAAGCGCACGGCGTACGAGGACCTGCAGATGTTCAGTCAGGCGCTCAACCTCATCCGCGTGAACCATCCCGACTCGGTCGACATGCACGAGCTGCTGATGGCCGCGGTCGAGGGGATGGTGAGTGCCGCCGATCCGCACTCGTACGTCATCCCCGCCATGCGACTCGACCCGGCGAAGCAGGAGGCGTACGAGGCGGGCAAGCTCTATCCCGTTCCTGTGCGCTTCACCTTCGTGGGCGGTGCGCCCATCGTCGTGAGCGTGGATCCCGGCTCGCACGCGGCGGCGCAGGACATTCTCGTCGGCGATGAGCTGGTCGCGGTCGACAGCGCGCCGGTGACCGCGGAATCGGCGATGGAGCTCGAGATCGCGCTCGCGGGGCGCAAGAACTCGACGGTCACGCTCTCGCTCGAGCGGCGGCGACTCGATGGCTCGCTCGCGCATCTCGATCGCGTGGTGAAGCGCGAGCGCGTGGACGAGACGAGCGCGGTCCCCGTCGCCGTGATGCTCGATTCGATCACCGGCTACGTGCGCATCACGACGTTCGAGAACGACAAGGTGGCCGACGACCTGCACGACGCGCTCGGCCGTCTCGAGAAGCAGGGGATGCAGCGCCTCGTGCTCGACCTGCGCGACAACGGCGGCGGACGCGTGGATCAGGCGGCCAAGATCGCCGGCGAGTTTCTCCCCAAGGGGGACATCGTCTACACCGCTTCGGGGCGCAAGGCCGACGTGACCGACACGGGGCGCGTGTCGCGCTCCTTCTGGAGTCACGAGAAGCGCTACCCGATGGTGCTCATGGTGAACGGCGGGACGGCGAGCGCATCGGAGCTCGTGGCCGGCGCGCTGCAGGATCACGATCGCGCGCTCATCGTCGGACGTCCGACGTTCGGGAAGGCGCTCCTCATGCGCGGCTTCCCGATGACCGATGGCTCGGTGATGGTGCTCGTCGTCGGACACATCGCGACGCCGTGCGGCCGCGTCATCCAGCGGCAGTATCACGGAATCACGACGCGCGAGTACTACCGTCTCGCGCGCGCCGAGCGCGACACCGCGGGTCGGCCGAGCTGTCACACGGATGGTGGGCGCGTGGTGTACGGCGGCGGCGGGATCTATCCGGATGTCGTGACACCGGAGCCGAGTGGAACACCGGTGTGGCTCGCGCGCGTGCGCGAGGAAGATGTGGTCCTCAAGTGGATCGGCGGCTACGTGAGCGCGAACGGTGCGCAGCTCACGTCGGCGGACGCGCTCGCGGCGCATCCGGCACTGCCGAGCGCGGCACTGACGGAGTTCAGAGCGTTCGCGGCGAGTCAGGGGACGCCGGTGCCCGATGGCGCCGAGGCGGACACGCTGCTCGAGCGGATGCTCGTCGGTGCGACGGCGCGCGTGAAGTTCGGCGACGCGGGCTACTATCGCGTGAGCGCCGTGCTCGATCCCGCGATCGCGAACGCGGCGCGGATGTTCGATCGGGCGCAGGCGATACTGGCAAAGGCGAACTGATGCGATATCCGATGCTGGGCGCTCTGGTCGTGCTGAGCGCGTGCGGCGGAACTGCTACGTCCGGGACAGCACGCACCCCAGCGCCGACGGTGGCGACGCCGTGCACGGCCAGTGTGCCGAAAGTCGATCTCACGGGTTGGGCGCGTGTGCAGGCCCGCGGCTTCACGTACTGCGTGCCACCGGATTGGCACGGCAGCGGGAGCGAGCAGCGGCGTGGCCAGGCGTCGATCACCTGGGGCACGGGGCAGCCTCCCGTCCGGACGGCCAGCGTGACTCGCGTCGTGAAAGTGCGCGCGGGAGACCCGCTCCCTCCCCCTCCCGATCAGCTGTCGGACGCTGATACCCGCCGCTTCTCCGAGTCGATCGGAGGCGCCGACGCCGATCTGTATGAGAATCGCGTCGGGCTGGATTACTACACGGGTGCAACCTGGGACTCGATGTCGATCTACTTTCAGGGTGAAGCGCACGATCGTTCGACGGCGGAGCTCGAGGTCACGATCTTCCGCACGGTGCGCTTCACTACGAAATAGCACGGAGCGGGCGCTGCACTCGCGCGCCGCGTCGACGGAGTGCTGCGTCACTCATCAACCATCCATCCACCACGCGCCGCATCGCGCGTTCGACAGGAGAATTCCGTGGCTGTTCCCGTTCTGTGCCCGTCGCGCGCCAGCGGCGAGCAGTTTGGAGGCGTGACGTATCATCTCGAGGGCGAGCTCGTTCCGGTGCTGCACATCGAGCTCGACAGGATGCCCGTCTACTTCGAGCATCATGTGCTGCTCTGGAAGCATCCGATGGTGAGCATCGGCCTCAAGCCGTTGAAGGGCGCGTTCAAGCGCATGATCTCGGGGATGCCGGTGTTCATGACCGAGGCGATGGGTCCCGGCCACATCGCCTTCAGCCGCGACGGCGCGGGACACGTCTTCGCTCTGCACCTCGAGCGCGGCCAGTCGATCGACGTGCGCGAGCACCAGTTTCTCGCGGCGACCGGGACGGTGGACTACACGTTCCAGCGGGTGAAGGGCGCGGCCAACATCCTCTTCGGCGGCACGGGCTTCTTCATCGACACCTTCGCTGCTGTCCACGGGGACGGGATCCTCTGGCTCCACGGCTACGGAAATGTCTTCGAGGTCACGCTGCAGCCGGGTGAGGAGATCGACATCGAATCGGGTGGGTGGATCTACAAGGACCGCACCGTGCAGATGACGACGCAGTTCCAACGTCTGACGACGGGCCTCCTCGGCGGCGCCGGGCAGCTGTTCTGGAACCGGTTCACGGGCCCGGGACGCGTGGGGATTCAGTCGATGTACATGCACCTGCCCACGACGGCGTGATGCGGTGAACCCGCCGGAGCGTGTGCGCGTTCGTCAGTCATGACATCGTCCACACCGCTGCTCACCTACATCGGCGGCCCCACCGCGCTCCTCGAGTGGCGCGGGCGTCGACTGCTCACCGACCCGACGTTCGATCCCGCGGGCACGACCTACACGACGCCGGTCTACACGCTGCGCAAGACGCAGGACCCTGCCATCGCCGCCGAGCAGCTGCTCCCGCTCGATGCCGTTCTGCTGAGCCACGAGCACCACTTCGACAACCTGGATCACGCCGGCCGAGCGTTGCTGCCCAGCGCCTCGACGGTGCTGACGACCACGGAGGGTGCCGCGCGGCGCGCGTGCAGGCCGTGGGTACGTGGCATCTGACCTTCACCGCTGAAGAAGCGGTCACGGCCGCGCGCGCGTTCACGGATGCGGAGATCATCCCGCTGCACTTCGAGGGGTGGGAGCACTTCTCCGAATCACGCGCCGAGATCGATGACGCGTTCCGCCGTGCCGGACTCGCGCGCCGCTTGCGCTGGCCGACGCGAGGGCGCGCGATGGCGCTGTAGGCGTATCGCTTGTAGGCGCACCGTCGCGACGCCCGCACGACTCACGGCTTGTCCGGAACCTTCGCTGCCTGCGCGCGCGCCGCCGCCACCAGACTGTCCGCGCGCTGATTCGCCTCACTGACGATCTTCGCGGCCTTGTCGTCCGCCTCCTTGCGCAGCTTGTCGGCCGCCGTCTTCGCCGCCACCTGCATCAGCGGGTTGTTCCCCGCCTTCGCCACCACCGAGTCGGCCTGTCGGTTCCCCTCCTGCTTCACCTTGTCCGCCAGTGCCTGCGCATCCTTTCGAATCCCGTCCGCCTTCTGCTCCGCCTCCTGGACCAATCGCGTGGCTTCCTCCGATGCTTTCTGCGTCGCCGCCTGCGTGGCCGCCTGCTCGGCGCTCTTCGCCGCCGACGAGGCGACGTTCTGCACGTTGGCGGTGACGGTCGGACTCGTCACCGTACCACCGATCTGAATCGCCAGCGGAATCTCGGGCGCGGTGCCGAGATCGATGCCGGCCTTCCCCGCCTCCGATGCGAGACGCTGGAGCGCCTGATTCGCGCCGCTCCCCAGCAGCGCGCGCGGCACCTTCAGATCGAGCGTGTACTGCAGCGACTGATCGAGTCCGTTGGAGCCGGCGACGCGCATCGTGGCGCCGCCCACCTTCACGTCGAAGGGCTGCACGGTGAGACGCCCGCCGTCGATCTTGAACGCCGCCTTGATCGGATCGAGCGTCGGATTGTTCAGGAACTGCAGCTTCGTGACATCCACGAGCTTGTTCATCGCGGGGAAGTCGTGCAGCGCGAGCGGCGACGTCTGCAGCGTGCCGTTCCCGCTCAGCCCCGGGAAGAGCGGGATCATGTTCTTGCCGAGCGCACCGTTCAGGTGGACGCCCGTGGTCGCGGTGCCGGTGGCGTACTTCGCGATGGGCGCGAGCATCTGCACGGTCGTGAACGCCTGGAAGGCGGACGGGATGCTCACGGAGCTCATCGTCACGTTCACGTCGAACGTGGGCTTCTCGGGATCCGTCGTCTCGTAATAGCCGGTGACGCCGAGCTGGCCGCCGAGTGTGTTGGTGCGGAATTCGTCCAGCGTGACGCGCTGGTCCTTGATGCGGAGCCGGCTGCGCGCGTCGGTCATCTTCAGGCTGTCGAACAGCAGCTCGCCCGCGGTCGCGTCGAGCGTGAAGTCGATCTTCGGCGGCACGGGGATGATCTGGAGCTTGCTGTCCTTCGACCGCCATTCATCCAGGTTGAAGTGGTTGCTGTGCACCGTCGCGCTGCCGCGGAGCGTGTCGCCGTTCAGCGCGAAGGCGAGCAGGTTGTCGAGCGCGCCCGATGCCTGGATGTCGCTGCTGCCGACCGTGCCGTTGAACGACGTGAGCCGCGCGCGCTGCGGGGCGAGCGTGAGCGACGCCTGCTGGATGGCGAGCGGGTGCGGGAGCGCCTGGCCCTGCACGGTGAGCCCTTTCACGTTCACCGTCCCGCTCGCCGCAACCTTGTCGTACTGCTTCTTCTGCACGGCCGACATCCGCGTCCGCACCGAGGCGTTGGCCGCGATGGTGCCGGCGAGCTGCTGGATCCCCTCGAGCTTCACGGTGCGGCGCACATCGGCGAGATCGATCGTGCCGTTCACGCGCGCGTCCACGTCGGGATCGGACACGGGCGTGCGGACGACCAGGTGTGCGTCGATCGGATTCTGCCCGATCACCGCGTGGAAGCGATCGAGGTTGACGACGGTGCTGTCGGCGCTCCCGCCGGGATTCGTGAGCGCGAGGTCCATCGCGATGGCGCGTGCGGGGAGCGGAAGGTCGGGGTACCTGAACGACGCGTCGTTCACCTTGGCGTTGATCGCGAACGAAGGGAAGGCGTTCTCGCCGTACTCGCCCTTCACCTTGCCGTTGACCGTGAACGTCCCCGATGTCTGCACCTTGCCGAAGTCGTGCGCGTACACCGCCGGCACCAGCGACAGGATGCTGCGAAAGTTCGTGCTCGGCGCGTTGAAGGTGAGGTCGAGGCCGAAGTTTTTCCCGATGGAGCGCGCCGAGCCCGCGACGGCGA
>DASSNR010000327.1:0-8420 GCA_035687925.1 Gemmatimonadaceae bacterium
CTGTGAGCTATGGGTTGTGAGTGAGGTTATGAGCCAGAGGCGTTCTCGATTCCCATGCTCACAACCAAGCTCACAGCCCACAGCTCAAAGCTCAGAGCTCACAGCCGTCAGTCTCTTGCCCTCAAATACTGCTCCGGCCACTCGATCGCGACGCCGAGGTGCTTCGCGGCGTGGAGGGGCCAGTAGGGATCGCGGAGCATCTGCCGAGCGAGGATGACGAGATCGGCCTTTCCCTCGTGCACGATCTCGTCGGCCTGCGCGGGCTGCGTGATGAGGCCCACGGCACCCGTGCACACATCGGTCTCGCGCCGAATGCGCTCGGCGAAGTGCACCTGATAGCCGGGGCCGACGGGGATGCGCACGTGCGGAACGTTGCCGCCCGACGAGCAGTCGATGAGATCGACGCCGAGCGGCGCGAGCATGCGTGTGAGCTCCACCGATTGGTCGATGTCCCAGCCGCCGTCCACCCAGTCGGTGGCCGAGATCCGCACAAAGAGCGGGAGCCGCTCGGGCCACACGTCGCGCACGGCATCGACCACCTCGCGCACGATGCGCGTCCGGTTCTCGAACGAGCCGCCGTACGCATCCGTGCGCGTGTTGCTCATCGGCGAGAGGAATTCGTGCAGCAGGTAGCCGTGTGCGGCGTGCAGCTCGATCACCTGGAAGCCTGCCTCGAGCGCGCGGCGCGCTGCGGCCGCGAACGCCGCGACCACGAGCGCGATCCCACCCGCATCGAGCGCCTCGGGCACGGGATACTTCGTATCGAACGGAATCGCGCTCGGCGCGACGATCGGACGCCAACCGCCCTCGTCCGGCGTCAGCGCACCGTCGCCTTCCCATGGCACCGCGGTGCTCGCCTTGCGGCCGGCGTGCGCGAGCTGGATGCCAGGCACCGCGCCCTGCTCGGCGATGAAGCGCGTGCACCGGGCGAGCGGCTCGATGTGCGCGTCGCTCCAGATCCCCAGATCGCTCGGCGAGATACGCCCCTGCGCAGTGACCGCGGTCGCCTCGGCGAGCACGAGCCCCGCGCCGCCCACCGCGCGGCTGCCGAGGTGCACGAGATGCCAGTCGGACGCGAAGCCATCGATGCTCGAGTACTGGCACATGGGCGAGACGGCGATGCGGTTGCGCATCGTCACCTCACGAAGCTGGAGAGGAGAGAAGAGGTGCGGAGCGATGGACATGTCGGTGGCGCGAGTCGTGAATGGCGACGATGGATGACGCGTGATATTCTTGGAATGACCGCACACCAGCGGATGTTCCGGGGGAATCGATGTCGTCGACGGATGGGCAGATCGTCGTTCTGCGGACCTACGCGAGCGAAGTCGAAGCGGAGATCGCGCGCGCCGTGCTCGAGGCGCACGACATCCCCGCGCTCGTGCTTCACAATGACGCCAGCGGGATGTATCCGTCGTTGACGTTCGTGTACGGTGTCCGACTCATGGTGCGGCGCGAGGACGCGCGCGTCGCGCTCATGGTTCTCGACGCACCCGTCGAGGAACCGGAGGACGTGGGCGGTGACGAGAATGCGGACGATGTGGACGCAGAGGACGCGGACGCATGAGCTGCTGACGGAGCCGGGCTCCGCGTCATCCCGCTCCGATGCGCCATCTCACACCGCGATACCATGCGACGCGTCAGGATCGTGACATGACGCGAAACGGGCCCGAGGGATCGATCCCTCGGGCCCGTTCATCATGAAGCGGCATCGGACGCGCCACACGTCGCGGCGTGCACGCCGGTAACGCCGCTCGTCTACCGATTGAGCGCCACTTCCTGTGTCGATTGCAGCGTGAGCTCGGAGCCCGCCGGGAGCACCGCCTGCACGTCGCCCATCCCGAGTGAGACGGCCGTCCCCGCCGCTGCGCCGAGCACGCCGCCAAGGACGGTCTTGCTCAGACTGCCGCCGCCAAGGATCGCGCCGAGCGCCGCGCCAGCCACCGCGCCGACGCCCGCGTTCTTCAACGTCTCGTTCTTGTCCTGTCCTTGCGTCTTCAGATTCGTCGCCGTGATCTTGGCGTTGAACGGATAGTTGTGTCCGTTGATCTCGAGGCTGTCGAAGTTCAGCTTGATGGCCGCCTGATCGCCCGCGTTCTGCGACGCGTGCAGCCCCGTCACCTCGCCGTGCACGACCGCACCCTCGGGCACCACGGTCTCACCGTTCTGCGCGGTCACCGCCTGCGTGACCGTCGCCGTGAACTGATCGCCGACGCGACTCTGCTGCGTGCCGAGCGTCGAGTTCAGCTTGGCTTGCAGCGTGGTGCCCACCGGCACCATGTTCGCGTTCACGGGCGTCTGCGGTGCGACCTCACCACCCGAGGTCACCTGCGCGGGGCGAGCACACGCGCCCGCGACGATTGCAACTGTTGCAACACCTGCCAATATCCTTCGCATACTGTCCTCTGCTCAGGGGATACCCTCGGGAAAAGCAAGTTGCAGACCAGCGGCCGGAATGTGACATTGGACGAAGTGTGACAAATGCACGAACGGCGGTCGTCGGTCGTCAGTCGTCGGTGACGACCTCGGGCAGCTTCGGAGCGCCTGACGACTGCTGGCTGACGACTGACGACTGAGAGCTGACGACTGTCGTCAGGACGACCGCAGTCAACCGGAGCTTCGCCCATGGCCGAAACCACCCTGCGCTCCACCGCACCCCTCACCACCGACAGCGTTCGCGAGACCGTCATCGGTTGGCGACGACGGCTGCATCAGGATCCCGAGCTCTCCTTCCACGAGGAGCGCACCGCGCAGTTCGTGTACGACGCGTTGTGCGGCGTCGACGGGCTCGAGGTCTCGCGGCCGACGACCACGAGTGTGATGGCGCGGCTCCGCGGCGCGCACCCCGGCCCCGTGCTCGCGATACGCGCCGACATGGATGCGCTCCCGATTCAGGAGCGCAACACGCACGACTTCGTCTCACGCAACCCCGGCGTGATGCACGCCTGCGGACACGATGGCCACACCGCGATGCTCCTCGGCGCCGTGCACGTGCTGAGCGGGCTCCGACAGGAGCTGCACGGCGAGGCGCGCTTCTTCTTTCAGCACGCCGAGGAGCTGCACCCGGGCGGCGCGGAAGAGATGGTGAACGCGGGTGTGATGGATGGCGTGGATGCGGTGATCGGCGCGCACCTGTGGTCGCCGATGGACGTGGGGAAGGTGGGCGTCGGGATCGGACCGATGATGGCGGCGCCGGACACGTTCCAGATCACCGTGAGAGGGAAGGGCGGGCACGCGGCCATCCCGCAGCAGACGGTCGACAGCATCGCCGTCGCGGCGCAGGTCGTCACCAACCTGCAGCACATCGTCGCGCGGAACGTGGACCCCATCGACAACGCGGTCGTCTCCGTGACGCAGTTCCACGCGGGGACGACGTTCAACGTCATCCCCGAGACGGCGGAGCTCGCGGGTACGGTCCGTACCTTCGATGCGGCGCTTCGGCAGAAGATGCCGGAGCTGCTCGAGCGCATCGTGAAGGGCGTGACGCAGGCGCACGGCGCGACGTACGATTTCACGTACGAGCGCGGCTATCGTCCGGTGATCAACGACGTGCAGGTGAGCGAGCGGATGCGCCGCATCGTGCAGAACACGCTGGGCCCCGAGGCGCTCATCGCGGTGCGTCCGACGATGGGCGCCGAAGATTTTTCCGCGTACCAGCAGCGCGCGCCCGGGACGTTCTTCTTCGTCGGCGCGCGGAACGACGCGCGTGGGATCGTGCAGCCGCACCACCACGAGCGGTTCGATATCGACGAGCGCGCGCTCGATCTTGGGACGCGCCTGTTCGTCGCCGCGGCAAGAGACTTCCTGAGCGGCGCGGAGCACGCGTGAGACGCGACGGGTGGCGGCTGTGGCGCTCCACGCGCGCGATGCGCGGCGCATGAGGCGCACAGCGTGAGACGCTACCGCTACCTGGCACTCATCCCCGCCATCGGCATGCTCGGCGGCGTGCCTGTCGCGAACCGCGTGGAGCCGTACGTCCTCGGGCTCCCCTTCCTGCTCTTCTGGATCACGCTCTGGGTAGTGCTCACGTCGGGCATCATGTGGCTCATCCTCGTGCTCGACCGTGCACGAGACCGCGCCGAGCTGCACGCCGCGCGCGGTGACGGACGTGACGGTGCGGCCGCTGGTCCACCGACCCCCACAGCGGAGTGATCGTGAACGCCGCGCTCCTCATCATCCTGCTCGCGCTCGCGCTCGCCATCTTCCTGGGACTCCAGGCGCGCCGCGGCACGGAGATGACGCTCGAGCAGTGGAGCGTTGGCGGACGGAAGTTCGGGACGATCTTCGTCTTCCTCCTCATGGCCGGGGAGATCTACACCACCTTCACCTTCCTCGGCGGGAGCGGGTGGGCGTACGGCAAGGGCGCGCCCGCCCTCTACATCCTGTGCTACGGCGCGCTCGCGTACGCGCTCTCGTACTTCCTGCTCCCCGTCATCTGGCGCTACGCGAAGACGCACGGCCTCGTCTCACAGGCGGACTTCTTCGCGAGCAAGTACCGGAGCCCGGGGCTCGGCATCCTCGTCTCGCTCGTGAGTGTCGCGGCGATCGTCCCGTATCTCGTGCTCCAGCTCAAGGGGCTCGGGATCATCGTCTCCGAGGCATCGTACGGCTCCATCTCGGCCACCGCGGCCGTGTGGATCGGGACGATCGCCGTCGTCGGCTACGTGGTGATCTCCGGTGTGCGCGGCTCGGCGTGGACGGCGGCGCTCAAGGACCTCATGATCCTCGTGGTCGTCGTCGCACTCGGGACGTACTTCCCGCTCCATTATCACGGCGGCTTCCGCGCGATGTTCGAGGCCATCGATCGGGCGAAGCCCGGCTTTCTCACGCTCCCCGCGACCGGGATGAGCACGTCGTGGTTCATCTCCACCGTGCTGCTCACCGCGCTCGGCTTCTACATGTGGCCGCACACCTTTGCGTCCGCGTACACGGCGCGCGAAGAGGGCGTGTTCCGCCGGAACGCGGTGATGCTCCCGCTCTATCAGCTCGTGCTGCTCTTCGTCTTCTTCATCGGCTTCGCGGCCATTCTGCAAGTGCCGGGACTCACGGGCACCGCCGCCGATGATTCGCTGATGCGACTCGTGCGGCAGAACTTCTCGCCGTGGGTCATGGGTGTCGTGGGCGCCGCGGGGTTGCTCACCGCGCTCGTGCCGGGCTCGATGCTCCTCATGGCCGCAGCCACCATTCTCGCGAAGAACGTGTACGCACCGCTCAGACCGGGCACGGATGAGCGCACCATCTCGATCCTCGCGAAGTCGCTCGTCCCGGTGATCGCGCTCGTGTCCGTCTACTTCACGTTCACGGGCGGAGACACGCTGGTCGCGCTGCTCCTCATGGGATACAACATGGTGACGCAGCTCTTCCCTGCGCTGCTGTTCAGCCTCGGCTCTCGGCCGATCGCGACGCGCGCCGGTGCATACGCGGGCATTCTCGCCGGCGAAGCGACGGTCGCATACCTGACGAAGACCGGCACAACCATGGCGCACCTCTTCCCGTCATGGCCATCGGTCGTCACCGATCTCAACGTCGGCATCGTCGCGCTCATCGTCAACGTCGTCGTGTTGTTCGTCGTGACGCTCGTGACACGCGCCACGCGCGCACCCGCCGATGCGATGCTCGGTGCGCCGAGCGAGCTCGTCGGCTGATATTCGCGTAGCGAGGAATCTCGGGCCCTTGTCATCCCGAGCGCAGCGAGGAATCTCATTCGGCCAGCGAGATCCCTCGCTGCGCTCGGGACGACAAGCGCTGCGCTCGGGATGACAGAGATTCTCGCTCGCGATGACAACGCACGAGAAACTGGTGGGTCATTGGCTCGTACGGCTGATGTCCCCAACCCCACCGAGGCTGTATCGTGCCGGTCCTCCAGCCCATTCGCTACGCCTGGCGTTCGCTGCGTCGGACGCCTGTTTTCACCGTCGCCGCCGTCCTCACGCTCGCGATCGGCATCGGCGCCGCCGTGGCGATCTTCGCGGTCGTCGATAGCATTCTCCTGCGCCCGCTGCCGTACGGCCATCCGGAGCAGCTGGTGGGCTCGTGGTTGGATATGCCGCCGCTCTCGCTCTCGAGGACGCAGCAGTCGCCGGGGACGTACTTCACGTTCAAGCGCTTCGCGCACACGATCAGCGGGATCGCCATGTACCAGGACGGCTCGGCGGACATCGCCGATCCCAAGGGGGTCGCCGAGCCGGAGCATGTCTCGGCGGGCTACATGACCGCGAACATGATCCCGTTGCTCGAGGTGTCGCCGACGATCGGTCGCACCTTCACCGATGACGAGGATCTGCCCAAGGGACGGCCGGTCGTCATCATCAGCGATGGACTCTGGCGCACGCGGTTCGGCGCCGATCCACACGTGCTCGGCCGCACGCTCGACGTGAACGGCGTTTCGCACGAGATCGTCGGCGTCATGCCGAAGACGTTCCGCTTCCCCTCGGCAGACGCCGAGCTCTGGCTGCCGCTCGGTCTCGATCCGAGCATCCCGCCTGAAGGCGGCTTCAGCTACAACGCGATTGCGCGGCTCAAGCCCGGCGTGACGATCGAGCAGGCGCAGCGCGATTTCACGAACGTCCTTCCACGGATACTCGAAGTCCAGCCGACGTTCGCGCCCGGGGTGACGACACAGATGGTGCTCGACCAGGCGAAGCCGCGCCCCGTGATCACGCCGATGCGCGATGACATCGTGGGCGACATCGCTGGCACGCTGTGGATCGTCGCCGCGACCGCTGGGCTGCTGCTCCTCGTCGCGATCGCGAACGTCGCGAATCTCCTCCTCGTGCGCGCGGACGGCCGCCAGCGCGAGCTCGCGGTGCGTGCGGCGCTCGGTGCGGGTCGTTCGCGCGTGCTCGCATACTTCTTCACGGAGTCCGCGGTGCTGGCGGCGATCGCCGGCGCGTTAGGGCTGCTCGTGGCCGAGATCGGTGTTCGCGCGCTTGTGAATGCCGGGCCAGCCGAGCTGCCGAGGCTGGCGGAGGTGAGTGTGAACGGCACCGTCGCGCTGTTCACGCTCGTGGTGAGCGCGCTCGTGGCGCTCGCGTGCAGCATGATCCCTGCGCTCCGCTTCGGGCGGACGGAGCTCGCGAGCACGCTCAGGGAAGGTGGCCGGGGCGGCACCGCGGGACGCGCACGCCATCGCGTACGAGGCGCGCTCGTCGCCGCACAGATCGCGCTCGCGCTCGTCGTGCTCGCCGGCTCCGGGCTGCTCATGCGGAGCTTCCAGCGCTTGCACGAGGTGCGCCCCGGATGGAACCCCGATCACCTCGCGACGCTCTGGCTGTCGCTGCCGCGGGCGCGCTATCACAGTGCCGGCGAGGTCGTTGGCTTCTACGCTCGACTCACGGAGCGCGTCGCCCAGCTGCCCGGCGTGCGCTCGGTCGGGCTCTCGTCGCGCCTGCCGCTCGAGGGGCACGGCGAAGACAACAATCCCATCTGGGTGGAAGGCGACGCGAGCGCCGCGACCAGGATCCCGCCGCTCCAGTTCTTCATCACGACGGACGGCAACTTCTTCAGGACGATGGACATCCCGCTCCTCGCGGGTCGCACGTTCCTGCCGATCGATGGCCGCCAGCAGAGCAACGAGGCGATCGTCAACCAGGTGACCGCCCAGCGCTTCTGGCACGATTCGACCGGGGCACAGGCAATCGGCAAGCGCTTCCGCACGCTGCCCAATGGGCCGTGGTACACCGTCGTGGGCGTCGTGCGCGGTGTGCGCGACAGCTCGCTCCAGGCGCCCCCGGCAATGACGGTCTACTTTCCCGAGGTGACGCCGGCGGATACGGTGTTCAACGAATTCTCGCGGCAGATGGGGCTCGTGGTGCGCACCACGGGCGACCCCGCCATGATCACGCGGCCGGTGCAGCAGGTCATCCACGAGCTGGATCCCACGCTCCCCACCTTCGATGTACGCCCGATGACGGATGTCGTGCGCGGCTCGCTCGCGCAACTCTCGTTCACGATGCTGATCATCGGTGTGGCCGCGGTGGTCACGCTCCTGCTCGGCGCAATTGGACTCTACGGGGTGATTGCCTACATTGTGAGCTTGCGGACCCGGGAGATCGGCGTGCGAATGGCGCTCGGCGCGTCGCCGCGCTCGGTCGCGCGGATGGTGACGCGGCAGGGGATCGCGCTCACCGCTGTTGGCATCGTCGTCGGCCTCGCGCTCTTCGCGCTCGTGGCGCGCTTCATCCGGTCGCTGCTGTTCGGCGTCGCGCCGAGCGATCCGGTGACGCTGGTGATCGTGTCGCTCGTGCTCATCGCGATCGCCGCGCTCGCGAGCTGGATTCCGGCACGCCGAGCGGCGCACGTCGACCCCATGGAGGCCTTGAGAGCGGAGTGAGCATCGTGGCCGGTGGAGCGCGTCGCGGAGACGCGAACAATCGCGGTGGCTGACATCGCATCACTGCGCGTGAACGGCGACCGGCTGCTCG
>DASSNR010000356.1:0-10136 GCA_035687925.1 Gemmatimonadaceae bacterium
TGCTCCTTGTTCAGCGCGACGCGCTGCTTGTGGCTCATCGCGTGAACCGGATGGCCGACGAAGTAGAACTCGCCGGTCCAAGCACTGTCGAGCATGCCAAGAATCGCAAGCAGCGTCGACTTGCCGGCGCCCGACGGGCCCATGATCGACACGAACTCGCCCGGCTGCACCTCGCCGCTGATGCGGCGCAGCACGTAGGTGCGGCCCGCCGGCGTCTCGAACACTTTCTCGATGTTGCGCATCGAGATGAGCGGACCGACGATCGGCGCGGGCGGTGCGTCTCGCGAGACCGTTTTGGGGTGCGGTGAGAAGATCGACATGTCACCTGAAGATAACGCCGTGCGCGCGGGTTCACGCGGCACACGGCGTCATCGAGACGGGAAGGGTTACGCGCGCGCTTCGGTGTGGCGCTGCTCTTCGACCACGCGGCCGTCGAACAGATGGATCGAGCGGTCGGCGTGCGCCGCGTACCGCGGATCGTGCGTGACCATGCAGATCGTCGCACCGCCGCGATGCAGCTCCTGCAGCAGCTCCATGACCGCCTCACCGTTCGTCGAGTCGAGGTTACCGGTCGGCTCGTCGGCGAGGAGAATGAGCGGCTCGCCTGCGACCGCGCGTGCAACGGCGACGCGCTGCTGCTGACCGCCGGAGAGCTGTGCGGGATAGTGCTTGATCCGGTGCGCCATCCCCACGCGCTCGAGCGCTTCCTGCACGCGCCGCTTCCGCTCGGCCGAGTCCATGCCGCGGTAGGTGAGTGGGAGCTCGACGTTCTCGTAGACCGTGAGATCGCCGATCAGGTTGAACGCCTGGAAGATGAAGCCGATCTGCCGATTGCGAACGTGCGCGCGCTGGCTCGCGGTGAGGTTGGCGACCGGCTCGCCGTCGAGCAGATACTCGCCCTCGGTGGGCGTGTCGAGCAGGCCGAGGAGTGAGAGGAGCGTCGTCTTGCCGCACCCCGACGGCCCCGCGATGGCCAGGTACTCGCCCTGCTTCACCTCGAGATGGATCCCCGAGAGCGCGTGCGTCTCGACCTCGTCCGTGAAAAAGATCTTCTTGATGCCGTCGAGGCGGATCATGGCGTTCGATGAACCGTTCCCCTGCGTCCCCGTCATCGACGGCGACGTCAGCGAATCCGTGCGAGCAGCGGGCTGAGTGGACATAGCGGGTCTCGGGGGTTGGGGTGTTAGCAGATCTTGGGGTTAGACACAGGAAACGGTGAATGGGTTGGCGCGGATCGGGCTGTGAGCTCTGAGCTGTGAGCTTTGGGTTGTGGGCGGGCTACCAGTTCGAGGCGTTCGTGATGTCCGTGCTCACAACCGTACTCACCACCCACAGCTCAAGGCTCACAGCTCAAAGCCCTCTCTATTTCAGACGTACTCGGTTCTGATTGTCCCACTGCGACATATCCGAGATGATCACGAGATCGCCGGGCTTGAGGCCGTCCTTGATCTCGATCGTGTTCACTGAGCTGGCGCCGAGCTGCACGTTCACACGATCAGCATACTTCCTGTCGGGGGTGAGGCGGAAGATCCCGACCTTGCTATCGGCCTGGCCGAACGCGGGGCGTCCGACGTAGAGCACGTCCTTCAGCCGCTCGATCTCGATCGTCCCGTCGACGCTCAACCCCACGCGCGCACCCTTGGGGAGCGCCTCATCGAACGCCACTTCCACGGTCACGGTGCCGGCGTCGGACGACGGGTAGATTCGCATGACGTGTCCTTTCACGATTCCGTTTCGCGTGTCGATCGACGCCGGCTGGTTGAGGGTGACATCCACCGCCTGCGTCTCCGGAATCTTGAGGACGGCCTTGAGACGATCGGGCTGCGCGACCTCGGCCACCTCCGTTCCCTCGTTCACCCACTGACCTTCCACCAGTGGGAGCTGCGTCAGGACGCCGTGTACGCCGGCGCGCATGTGCATGGAGGCCACCCGCTCCTCGCGGAACTTCGCGATCGCTTGCAGCCGTTGGACCTGTGTTTCCTGGAACTTGATCTGCTGGTCGATCGAGCTATCGAGGACGGCGAGCTGCTGGCGCTGCGACTTGACCTGTGCCAACAGCGCCTGCGCCTTGTCCATGTCGTTCCGCAGGTCGTACTGTGACGTCAAGCCTTTCCGCACGAGCGTCGTGTCGAGCGCGTACTGCCGCTGCGCCTGCTCGTACTGCGACTCGAGGTTCGCCAGCTGCCCCTGCTGCGTGAGCTGCGACGTTTGCAGCGTCGTCCTGAGATTCAGTAGTGCCGCCTGCTGCTGGGCAACTGCCTGTTGCGCGGAGAGTAGCTGCAGCTGCTCGTCCGGATTGCTGAGCACGACGAGCAGCGTGGTGTCCGTGATCTTGGCGCCGGGTCTCAGCGGCAGCTGCTCGACGCGACCCGATGTCACCGCCGCCACCTGGAAGACTTGCTCGGGATCGAGCGTCCCCGGTCCGCGGACGTCGCGCACCATCGTGCCTCGGCGCACCGTGTCGATCCAGAGCGTCGCGCGGTCGACCGTGGGCGCGGCAGGCTGAAGCCTGCTCAGCGCCGCGGTGAGAACCGCGATGCCTACGACGACGCCTGCCCCGACGATGTAGCGGCCCCGCTTCTTGGCGGGCGGACGCGGAATGTCCACGAGTGGTGCGCTCCTTCTGGCGTGTTGGAGGTGCTTCGGAATGCTGCGGCGAGCAAGCCCGCCAAAAGAAAGGATCGTGCCGCTGGTTTCGTTTAACTAACTACCGCTATGACAGCAGCTTATGCCCAATAGGTTGCAGCGCGGCGAGCGATCGCCTGTTCGATTCCGGGAATCTGTGTCCCAGAATCGGACACCGTAAGTGGAGTCACGCTCGACTCGATCACCCGCGCGATAACTGTACGGAAAAGTTTGGCGGGAAGTGTCAGAGGCGAGAGAAACTAGCTCCGAGCTTTGGGCTGTGAGCTGTGGGCTGTGAGTTCGGTCGTGAGCACGGAGATCGAGCACGCAGTTGGCTCATCACCCCACTCACAACGCATAGCTCACAGCTCAAAGCTCACAGCCCACCGCTCTTCACGCTTCCTGTCTTCCCTCCTCGTCTATCTCCGCTGCCACCTGGCCGTGGTTGAAAATCGCCACGAGGATCACGCCGCCGACAATGTTGCCCAGGATGGCGGGGATGACGAAAGAGCCGATCGATTGCCACCAGCTGGTGCCGCCACTCGCGGCAAGATAGAACGCCTCGGAGGAACCGGCGATCGAGTGCCGGAAACCGAACGCCGATATGGGTGCGGTGGTGAGCCAGATGAGGACGATCTGCGCGCCCGTCGCGCGTGTGGACGCCACGAGCCACGCAAGCAGGGCGATGAGCCACCCGGCGAAGATCGCGCGATAGAAGGTGAACCAGAATCCGCCGGCGATGCCCTTCGCCGCAAAGCTCAGGAGCGCGGTGTCCAGCTCCGTGTTCACCACGTCGGTGTGGGCGAGGATGAGCGCAATCGCCAACGTGCCGATCAAGTTGCCCGCGAGCACGATCACCCACAGCCGCAGCACGCGAAACAGAGTCGCGCGATTCAGCCGCGTGAGGAGCGGGATCACGGGCTCGAGCGTGTTCTCGGTGAAGAGCTGATTGCGTGCGAGCACGACGAAGATGAAGCCCAGTGGATACGCAGCGGCAGCCGCGGCCGCAGCGAATCGCGTGGGAACGAGCGTGGTCGCGTACGCGGCGGCCATGAAGCTGAACGTCATCGCCATGCCGGCGGCGAGCGACGAGAACCAGAGTGCGGGCGCCGGCCGATCCATTTCTTCCTCGGCCGCGTGCCGGACGTTCTCGTGGATCTCCTTCGCCGAGAAGCGCGTGCCGACGGAAGGCTCGGACGGGCCGGCCTCCCGCTCCGCGGCGATCGTCTCGTCCACCACCTCCTTCACCGTTGCGCGGGTGGACTCGGTGTCCTTGTCGCTCTCCCGGCGTCCTGGCGTTTCTCGGAATGAGAAGGCGATCGGAACCTCTGGTCGGTGGGGGAGTCGCGATGCGTCGCTGCCATCAACGATGCTGTGCGCTCGTCGCGGAGCACCGTGTGGTGGAAGTCTCGTGCCGCGAAGCCACATGGTTCACGTCTTCGGTTCGCTCGACCCACGTCATGGTCGCATATTGTGCGGATGAACCTGGCCGAACCCATCCCGACCGCAATCATCCTCACGGTATTCGGCGTGCTGCTCGGTGTGAGCGTGCTGGCGAGCCGAGCATCCGAGCGGATCGGCGTGCCGGTCGCGCTCTTCTTTCTCGTCGTCGGCATGCTCGCGGGCTCGGAAGGGATCGGCGGGATCCCGTTCTCCGACTACCATCTCGCGTTCCGGCTGGGCGTGGCCGCGCTCGTGCTCATCCTGTTCGACGGCGGTCTCAACACGTCGCTGCGGGCGGTGCGGCAATACCTCGCACCCGCTACGGTGCTGGCGACGCTCGGCGTGGTCGGTGTCGCGGCACTGGTCGCGGTCAGCGCGACGCTGTTCGGTCTGTCGCTCCCCGAGGCACTGCTACTCGGCGCGATCGTGTCATCGACGGATGCGGCATCGGTGTTCGCCGTGCTGCGTGGGAGCGGCGTGCATCTCAAGCGGCGCGTGGGAGTGACGCTCGAGGTAGAGTCGGGGATCAACGATCCGATGGCGGTCATCCTCACCGTGGTGCTGACGCAGAGCATGGTGGAGCCGGGCGTCACGCTGGGGTGGTGGATCGCACTCGACGTGGTGCGCGAGCTGGTCGTGGGCGGCGTGCTCGGGCTCGTCATCGGGTATGGCGGACGCATGTTGCTGCCGCGCGTGCGGCTTCCCGCCGGCGGACTGTATCCCGCGCTCACGCTCGTGCTCGCGCTCCTCGCATTCGGCATCCCCACGCTGGCGCATGGGAGTGGGTTCGTGGCGGTGTACACCGCTGCCGTAGTGCTGGGGAACAGTGTGCTGCCGTATCGCGGGAGCGTGATCCGCGTGCACGATGCACTCGCGTGGCTGAGCCAGATCGCGATGTTTCTCGTACTCGGGCTGCTGGTGTTTCCGTCGCAGCTGGCCGAGGTGGTGTGGATCGGACTCGGCATCGCGATCCTGCTCACCTTCGTGGCGCGCCCCATCGTTGTCGCGCTCTGCCTCATCCCGTTCCGCTATCCGATGCGCGACATCGCATATATCGGGTGGGTGGGGCTGCGCGGCGCAGTCCCGATCATCCTCGCCACCTTCCCCGTGCTCGACGGCGCGCCCGGTGCGACGCGCATCTTCGCGATCGTCTTCGTCATCGTCGTGGTGAGCGCGCTGGTGCCCGGGAGCACGGTGCCAGCCGTGGCGCGATGGCTCGGCCTGGAGTCGAGTGACCCGCCGCCGCCACCGGCGGTGCTCGAGATCGAGTCGCGGAAGCCGCTGCGCGGGGAGCTGCTGTCGTTCTACATCGACGAGGCGCTCGCGGTGGCGGGAGCGCAGCTGGTCGATCTGCCGTTCCCGAGCGGGGCAGCGGCGACGTTGATCGTGCGCGGCGAGGAGCTGATTGCGCCAAAGGGGAGCACGGTGCTCGAGCCGGGGGACCACGTGTACGTGCTCGTCAATCCGGAGGACCGGGCGATGATTCAACTCATGTTCGGGAGGCCGGAGGCGGGGTAGGGCGCGGGATGCGCGAAGCGGGAAGCGCTCAGATGCGCATCTCGCCCGGGCGGGCGGCTGGAAGGTTCGCCTTCGCGAGGGGTCGTCAGTCCGACGACTGCTGGGCGCGTTCCGTCGGCACCTCGCGCTCCGGATCGTATGCCCGCATTGAGGACGAGGTGGGCTTCGCGATGACGGGGAGCCAGACCGTGAAAGTGCTGCCGCGGCCCGGCGTGCTCTGCACCGTGATGTCGCCGCCGAGGAGACGGGCGAGCTGGCGCGTGACGGCGAGCCCCAGCCCCGTGCCGCTGACGCGCTTTGCGCGTGCGTGCTCGACTTGCCAGAAGGGATCGAAGATGCGGTCGAGATTCTCGGGCGCGATGCCGATCCCTGTATCGCGGACCTCGAACGCCATTCGGCGCGCGTCCGTGCGTACGGTGAGCGTGACCTCGCCATCGGAGGTGAACTTCACCGCGTTCGAGAGCAGGTTGAGCAGGATCTGCCGCACTTTCGTGGGGTCGCTCTCCATCTCGCACGTCTCGTGCGGCACGGTCGCCATGATACCGATCCCCTTCGCCTCCGCCGTCGGCTCGATGAGGACCACGGTCTCGCGCGCGAGCGCGCAGACGTCCAGCCGCTCGATGCGCACGGGCTCCTTGCCGGCATCGATGCGGGAGAAGGTGAGGAGCTCATCGATGAGCGCGAGGAGATGCCGGCCGCTCGCCTGCACGCGCGCGAGCTGCTCGTGCTGCGCCTCGGTCACGGGGCCGGTGATGCCGTCGGCGAGCAACTCGGTGTAGCCGATGATCGCCTGGAGCGGCGTACGCAGCTCGTGGCTCATGACCGCGAGGAAGTCCGACTTCGCGCGATTGGCGACGACGGCGCGGGCGCGTGCCATCTCCGCCGCCTCCGTCCGCACGCTCAGCTCGCGGTTGACGCGCTGCAGCTCCTCGTTGATCGCGTCGGCTTCGGTCGCGGCGTGCTCGAGCGCTTCGGCCTGCGTCTCGAGTTCGGTGGCCTGCTGCTCCATGTGCTGCCGGGCTTCCTCGACGTCACGAAAGAGCCGCGCGTTGTCGATCGCCATCGCGGCACGGTGCGCGAGGTCGGTGGCGAGCTCGAGGTCGCGCGGCGTATATCGCCGTCCGGACTCCGCGGCGATGAAGGTGAGGGCACCGAGGACGTCGTCGCGGATGACGAGCGGGACGACCATGTACGAGGTGAGGCCGAGCGAGCGTAGCTGCGCGAGGTGCTCTTCGTCCTGGGCGGACTCGGCGACAAAGGATTCCGGGAGGTCACGAACGAGCTCCGGATCACGCGTGCGGATCACGTGGCGCACGCCGTAGGGCGCGTCGCCCTCATTCGGATAGCGCTCCTGCAGCTCCTCGGCGAGTCGCACCTTCGCCGGATCGGAGTGCTGGATGGCGACGCGCTGGATCGAGCCATCCGGGCGCACGAGGTCCACGGCGCACCAGTCGGCCATGACGGGGACGGCGAGCTGGGCGATCTTGGCGAGCGTCGTCTCGAAGTCGAGCGATGAGGCGAGCGTGGCGCTGGCGTCGGCGAGGAAGTGCTGCTCCTGTCCCGTGCGCCGCTGCTCCTCCATCGCTCGTCGCACGAGCAGGTGCGCCGCGAAGGCAAGCATGAACGCGCCCACGCTGCCGAACGCGATGATGATGACCGCGGCACGCACGCTGGCCCGTTGGCGTTCGGCACGTACGGCGAGGAGCGATCGCTCGTAGGCCTTCATGGCTCCGAGCATTTCATTGATCGCGTCCATTGTCCGCTTGCCTTCATTGGTGCGGACGAGCGCGATGGCGTCGGCGGTGTTTCCGTCAGCGCGGAGGGCGACGGTGCGCTCGAGCTCGTCGAGCTTGCTGGCGACCAGCGCCTTGAGCGCCGGAATTCGCTGCTGCTGGACCGAATCTCCGGCCGTGAGGCGACCGAGCGCGGCGATATCCCGCTTGATCACCGATTCGGCGGTGTGAAACGAACCGAGATAGCTGGTGTCGCCGGTGAGCAGGTAGCCCCGCTGTCTGGCTTCGGCATCGCGGAGCCGGGAGAGCACATGGTCGAGCGTGTCGAGGACGATCTGACTGTGATCGACCGCGCGGGCGGCGACGGCGGTTCGCTCCGTCGTCCACAGCGCGACCGCACCGACGAGGAGCACGAGCACGGCCGCAGCGAGTCCCGCGGTCACACGATAGCGGATGGACGCACTCACGGGACGGTGCCACGCGAAGGCACGGCGGCCGGCCGCGGACGAGGTCATGCGGAGTCCGCGGTCTGGTACGGCGCCGCATTGCGTTGGCGAGAGGGCGGCCAGAGTGCGAGCCAGCGGGTGATCACAGTCGAAATGTATTGGAGGACGGACGACGAGCCAATCGGTGTGCGCACGTGCGACACTCGGTGCGTACACTCGCGCGATAACGCGATGACTCGTGCGGAGATGAGCCGCGCGGCCTACTTCATGCCTTACGACGCGGCATATGTCGATGGTAGTCACTCGTAAGCGTGCGCGCGATGTGCTCGCCGAACGCTTCGGGCACGCTGATTTTCAGGAAGGGCAGTGGGAGTCGATTCACGCACTGCTCGATGAACGCGATGCGCTCGTCGTCATGCCGACGGGGAGCGGGAAGTCGATCATCTACCAGCTCGCCGCTCTCCTGCTCCCCGGACTGACGGTCGTCGTCAGCCCGCTGATCGCGTTGATGAAGGATCAGCAGGACAAGCTCGCGGCGCAGGGCGTGGACGCGCTCGCGATGCACTCGCATCTCTCGACGGCCGAGACGCGCGAAACGGCGCGACAGGTGGAGGAAGGCGAAGGGGAGATTCTCTATCTCACCCCAGAGCGGTTCAAGGATCGCGAGTTCTTCAATCGCCTGCTCACGCGAAAGGTGAGTCTGTTCGTCGTGGACGAGGCCCACTGCGTGAGTCAGTGGGGGCACGACTTCCGTCCCGACTATCTCCTCCTCGGCTCGGTCGCCAAGCGGCTCGGCAGGCCGCCGATCCTCGCGCTCACCGCGACGGCGACGAGGGAGGTGCGGCGCGACATCGCGCGGCAGCTCGGGATGCACGATCCCGAAGTGACGATCACCGGCTTCGCCCGCCCGAACCTCCGCTTCGAGGTGCGACGCACTGTGAACGCGGCGGTGAAGGACGACGAGCTCGTGCGGCTGCTGCGTGAGACGACGGGCACGGGGATCGTGTACGTCGCGACCGTGAAGGAAGCGGAGCGCATCTACGCCAAGCTCAAGGACCGTTTCCCACTCGGGCTGTACCACGGAAAGATGCCCGCCGCCGATCGCAAGGCATCGCAGGATGCGTTCATGGCCGACAAGCTGCGCGCGATGATCGCGACGAACGCGTTCGGCCTGGGCATCGACAAGCATGACATCCGCTTCGTGGTGCACTACCACTTCCCCGGCTCGATCGAGGCGTACTACCAGGAGGCGGGGCGCGCGGGGCGCGATGGGCTGCCGGCGACGTGCACGCTGTTCTATCGCGTGGAGGACCGGCGCATCCAATCGTACTTCCTCGGCGGCAAGTATCCCGAGGTGCAGGAGGCGGCGCGCGTCGCGCTGGTGCTCGAGCAGTATCCGCTGTGCACGCCGGTGCCGCTCACGACGCTGGCCGAGCAGAGCGACGTACCGGAGCGAAAGGCGCGGATCACGCTGATCCTCCTCAAGCGGCACGGACTCGTGCGCGAGCATCGGGGGGGGAGCTGGGAGCGACTCGGCGACGATCTGACCTCGGTGGATCTGAGCGCCGATCTGCATTCGTACGAGGAGCGGCGGGCGCGCGACCGCTCGAAGCTCGATGCGATGGTCGAGTACTGTCAGATGGTGTACTGCCGTCCGCGCTACATCCTCGAGTATTTCGGCGAGCAGGTGCTCTCCGAGTGGCGATGCCGTCATTGCGACGCGTGCGACGTGCTCGATGGATGGGCGGCGCGCACGAACGGGCAGTCGCATCTGCGCGGTGAAGCCCAGCCGGTGCGACGCGCGGGATAGCTGTGCGGTTGGCGGATGATGCAGGCTGGGGCATATTGCCTGTGTCACCTCAACCCCTCCCGCATGACACCATCGAAAATCCTGGAATTGACCTGGCTCGGAAACTCCGTGCTTGCGTGGCTCATCGCGCTCGGCGTGCTGATCCTGGTCATGGCGGTGCTGTTGATTACGCGGCGCGTGCTGGCGAAGCGGCTCGCGACGCTCGCGGCGCGCACCTCCACCGACATCGACGACTTCGCGGTGGACCTGCTGCGGCACACGCACCCGCTCTTTCTCTTTCTGCTGGCGCTTGGCGCCGCGGCGATCACGCTTCAACTGCCGGGGCTCCAGAAGCCACTCACGTTGGTCGTCCGGGCGGCGTTCATCCTCCAGCTCGCCTTCTGGGGGAACGAGCTGATCGGCTTCTGGGTGCGGCGCGTGAGCCGCACCCAGGCGGGCGCCGGCGGCAAGAGCACGTTTCAGGCGATGACGTTCGCCGGACGCCTGGTGTTGTGGACGCTGATCCTCCTCCTCCTGCTCGACAACTTCGGGCTCCACGTCACCACGCTCGTCACGACGCTG
>DASSNR010000373.1:0-2666 GCA_035687925.1 Gemmatimonadaceae bacterium
CACCCCACCACGGCCTTTCTCACGACTCGCGACTCGCGACTCGCGACTGTTCTCGCGCCTGATACTGTTTCGCCGCCCACACTTCCGTGGTGGTGTTCGCGATGATCGAGCCGACCACCACGACCGCGGTCAGTTGGAAGAGCCGGATGCTGTGCGGCGCGCCGGCGCTCACCAGCATGATCGCGTAGACCGCCGAGGCGAAGCCGCGCGGGCCGAACCAGGCGGCGGTGAGCCAGTCCGTGCGTGAGAGTCCGCTGCCGACCATCGCGAGCGCGAGCGCGATGGGGCGGGCGAACAGGATCGTCGCGACCGCGAAGACGTAGCCGCTCGTCCCCACCTCCCGCAGGAAGTTCGGGGAGATGAGCGCCCCGAAGAGCAGCAGCGTCGCCAGCTTGAAGAGATCCGAGATCGTGCCGCCGATGGACGCGAACCGTTCGCCGATCTGCGGCGCGACCGTGGTCGTCGTCACCCCAGCGGCGAAGGCGGCGAGGAAGGTGTTCCCATCCAACACCGCGGCCACCATCACCGCGAGGAGTCCGATCGCCAGCCCCTCGCGCGCGTGGTACACCTTCGCGATGGTGACGAACTCGAGGTTGCGGATCCGGATGAACAGGATCGGGACGACCACGCCGATTGCCAGCCCCACGATCGGCTCCCCGATCAGCCGCGAGGCGGCGACCGGGGTGTCCCTCGCCAGCCCGAGGAAGAGAAACACCGCCGGGAGCGCGAGCCCGTCGTTCATCCCGCTCTCGACATTCAGCATCGAGCGGAGCCGCCGCGGGATGGTGGGGCGGTCCACGATCGCGCTCGCGAACACCGGGTCGGTGGGGCTCAGCACCGCGCCGAGCAGCAGACCATCGATCCAGGACGTGCCGGCGATGATGCGGGCGAAGATGGCGATCACGCCGATCGTGAGCGGCATGCCGAGCACGAGCGCGCGGGCCGGGAGCCGCCACGAGCACTCGAGCGATCGTGCGCTCACCTTGAGGCCGTCCGAGACGAGTACGCTGAGCAGGACCACTCTCGCGAAGTTCGCGACGATCACACCGCTCGGGCGCACGGTGAGGAGTCCCAGCACCCCCGGCTCGGCCAGGAACCCCACGATCAGGAAGAGGACCGAGAGCGAGATCGGCGTGCGGTCGGCGTATCCCGACAGCAGGATCGCGATCACATAGGTGACGGCGAAGACGAGAAGGAAGGAGATCATCGCTCGGCGGCCACGACGTCACCGCCGATGGATGGTCATCCGCATCCCGTACCGCGGCCGCAGCGTGATGAGCGGCTGCAGCGCCACCCGGTGGCCGGCCACGTGCCGGAGCCGCCACCGCTGGGCGATGGTCGCGAGGAGCAGGATCCCCTCGGTCCACGCGAAGTGCTCGCCGATGCACTGCCGCGGGCCGCCGCCGAAGGGGAAGTACGAGAACTTCGCTCGCGCCGCCTGCGCCTCCGGCGTCCACCGCTCCGGGGCGAAGCGCTCGGGATCGGGATAGTGGCGCGCATCGTGGTGCACGACGTACTGGCTCATGAGGAGCACCGATCCCGCCGGAATGCGGTAACCGCTCACCTCGTAGTCGTCGATCGATTTGCGCCCGATGATCCACGCCGGTGGATAGAGCCGCATCGATTCGGCGAGCACCATGCGCGTGTACGGAAGGCGCGCGACATCGTCCATCGTCGCCGGCCGGTCTTCGAGCACCGCGTCCACCTCCGCGTGCATGGCACGTTCCACGTCGGGGTGGAGGGAGAGCAGGTACCAGCTCCAGGTGAGCGCGTTCGCGGTCGTCTCGTGGCCGGCGAGGAAGATCGTCATCGCCTCATCGCGCAGCTGCTCGTCCGTCATCCCGGCGCCATCGCCCTCGGTGTCGTGCGCGAGGAGGAGCATGGAGAGCAGGTCGCCTCGATCTTCGCTGTTCGCGCGACGCTCGCGGATGATGCGGTAGATGGTGGCGTCGAGCCGGGCGCGCGCCTGCCGGAAACGCCGCACGCTCGGTAGCGGCAGCGTGTCGATCAGCTCGCTGAAGGGGAGGAGCGCGATGCGGAACAGCTCGAGCGAGGTGGTGAGCGCGTCGCCGATCTCCGGCGCTTCGGCCTCGACATCCGTGTCGAAGAGCGTCCGGCCGACGATGGCGAGGGTGAGCGCAGTCATGTCCCGCGCGATGTCGCGCTCCTCGCCGTCGTGCCACCGATCGCGCGCGCGGAGGGCGCACGCCACCATCGCGTTCGCGTACTGCGCGATGCGCTGCCGATGGAAAGCGGGCTGCGCCAGGCGGCGCTGGCGCAGATGGAAGTCGCCTTCGCTCGTGAGCAGTCCGTTCCCGAGGAGCAGCTTCGCGCGCTCGAGCCCGCGTGCCTTGCGGAAGTTGCGGTGGTTGGTGACGAGCACATCGCGGATGTCCTCCGGGCGGCTGAGCAGATAGATGTGCTGCGGCCCGATCTTCACGTGCGCGATGTCGCCGTAGTCGCGCGCCAGCCGCTGCACGAAGCCGAGCCGGTCGCGTTGCATGCCGAAGAGCGCGCGGCCCGGGATGCGTGTGCGCGGGCCGGGAGGAAGCAGCGTGGTGCTCATCACGGGTGATACCTCTGGTCAGGGACGGTCGTGCGTTGCAGAATCGGCGCCATACGCGGAGCATGCACCGCGTTCGTCCCCTCATCTGGCGCATGCCTTG
>DASSNR010000392.1:0-5935 GCA_035687925.1 Gemmatimonadaceae bacterium
CACTACGGCCACCGCGAGGCCGTCAACCAGCTCACCATCCCGGCCGTCGACCCGACCGTGAAGATCCCCGAGTACAAGGAGTGCGCGGCAGCGGTGGAGACGCTGGCGGCGATTCCGGAGCCGCTCGACCGCAAGCCCACGGAAAATCTCACACCGGAGAACGCACCGCAGATGTTCCCGTACACGACGGGCATCACCGGCGCGAGCACGGTGAAGGGAGCAGGGGAATGAGCGCCCCTGTCATCCCGAGCGTGAGCGAGGGATCTCGGACGCTTGTCATTCCGAGCGAGAGCGAGGAATCTCGGGCTGCCAGCGAGATCCCTCGCTCCGCTCGGGATGACGGGCCTCTACCAGATCCCTCGCTCACGCTCGGGATGACATGCAGGAGGATATGACATGGCCGTGGTGAAGACGATGTTCATCGACCCGTCGCGCTGCATCGGGTGCCGCGCGTGCGAGGCCGCGTGCCGCGAGTGCGACTCGCACAAGGGCGAGAGCATGATCATGGTGGACTTCGTCGATCGCGATCTGAGCGTGGCGACGCAGCCCACCGTGTGCATGCACTGTCAGGATCCGGTCGCGCCGTGCGCGCAGGTGTGCCCCGTGCTCGCCATCACGATCACCGCGGACGGCGTGGTGCAGCAAGCGGAGACATCGCGGTGCATCGGATGTCGCAACTGCGTGTACGCGTGCCCGTTCGGCGTGCCGAAGTTCGACACCGAAGCGCGACTCATGAAGAAGTGCAACCTGTGCTACGATCGCACGAGTCAGGGACTCAAGCCGTGGTGCGCGCAAGCGTGCCCCACGCAGGCGATCTGGTACGGCACGTACGAGGAGTTCATGGAGGAGCGCGAGGGGCGTGCGGTGAACGTGACGAGCTTCGGCGAGCAGACGGTGCGCACAAAGGTGTATCACGTGCTGCCGTCGGATGTGCCGACGCTCGACATCTCCGCGCTGCTCGCGGAAGCGGAGGCGAGTCTCGATCTCGTGCGGCAGCAGCCGGAGCAATCGGTCACCGAGGAGGCGTGGGTGCTATGACGGATGAGCACGAGGGTGCCGGTGGCGTGGAGGGCGAACCGCTCAGCAATCACACGAGCGCGGGTCGCTGGGGCGTCCCCTTCCCCTACGAGTGGGACGCGGACGATCTCGTCTCGCGGCGGCAAGTGTTGCGCTGGGCGGTGGGTGCATCGGGCGCGCTGTTCGTCGTCACGGCGGGGATCGCGGGGTTGAGCCTGCTGCCGGAGCGTCGCTTCGGCACAGCGCATCCGATCATCCACGCGCGCGATCTCGCGGTGGGCGACGTGCACTACTTCACGTACCCGGGGCGCACCGACCAGGCGATTCTCCTGCGACTGAGCGAGCGTCGCTTCGCCGCGTACAGCGGGAAGTGCACGCACCTCTCGTGCGCCGTGTACTGGGAGAAGGAGCGCGGATTGCTCCGCTGTCCATGTCACGAGGGCGTGTTCGACCCGGAGACCGGCGGCGTGCTCGCTGGTCCGCCGCCGCGTCCGCTGCCGAAGATCGCGCTCGAGGAGCGGGACGGCGTGCTGTACGCGACCGGGGAGTCGCCGTCGTGAACATCCGCGAGACGCATCGCGCTGACGCGGACGCGACGCAGACAAGCGCCACGCGCATACAGAGGAAGAGCGCGCGCGAGGCGCGGAGCGACGTGCCGCACCCCGCACCGCCGCCGGGTCAGAGCGCGCTGGTGATGCTCGCACTCGCGATCGGCATCCTGCTCATGACGGTGCAGCTCTGGCTGCTCACGCTCGCGCTCAACCTGTACCTCGCGGACATCCGCGAAGGGACGATCATCGCGGCGTTGATCTCCGGGCTCATCTTCCTGGGTGGTCTCCTCGTGCTGCGGCTGCTCGAGCAGCGGCCGTCGCAGCGCAGCTGACATCTCCGTGACCGACGAACGATCGCATCGCACTCCGGACGCGCGCGTGACGGAGCAGCGCACGCCGCTGGAGAACGCGTCGGCATCGCGCGCGAGCGACGAGCTGCGCGCGGGCCCGATCGGCGGCCAACTCTGGGCGGTGGCGCGTGGCATCTTCATCGCGCTCAGACTTCCTGCACTCGCCGAGCGCTACGACTCCACCGCGGTGCTCGCCGTCTTCAGCTTCCTCAACGGCTGCATCTCGATCGCCCTCATGGCGGCGGTGGCGCTGGTGAGTCATCAGCCGTTCGTCTTCCCATCACTCGGCCCGACGGCGTTTCTCTTCTTCTACACGCCGCTCGCGCCCTCCGCGAGTCCGCGCAACGCGTTCATCGGCCATCTCATCGGCGTCGTCGCGGGGTGGTCGAGTCTCGCCGCCTTTCATCTACTGCACGCGGGGCCCGCGCTGGCGACCGGTGTGACGGCGGCGCGCATCGGTGCGGCGGCACTGTCGCTGGGACTCACGAGCGGGCTCATGGTGCTGCTCCGCGCGCCGCATCCGCCGGCGGGCGCGACGACACTCATCATCTCGCTGGGGCTCCTGCGCAGAGTGGAGGAGCTGGTGGTGCTCATGGCGGCGGTGGTGTTGCTGACGGTGCAGGCGATGGTGATCAATCGACTGGCGGGGGTGCCGTATCCGGTGTGGGGGGCGAGGAAGGCGCAGGGCGCGGGGACGTCCGGGACGGCGATGCGCGAGAGGAGTTGATCAGCGAGTCGTCACGTGCTGTGACAGGAGGACAGCGGGGGCGTCTTCTGGCGATGATGCTCGGCGGGTGGGAATTAGGCAGGTCTGCCTAAATCGCGGTTGGCGAGCCACACACTGCACCGAGGATTCACGCATGCGCCGCGTGCGATATCGCGTGGCGGCGAGCCTCGACGGCTATATCGCCGGCCCGGACGGCGAGATCGACTGGATCGTCCCGGATCCGACCCTCGACTTCGCCGCGCTCTACGCGGGCTTCGACACCGTCCTGCTCGGACGCCGCACGTACGAGCTGACGCTCCAGCCGGGCGCCCCCGCCTGGCCGGCAGGCTGGCGCGTCTATGTGTTCTCGCGCACGCTCGAGGCGACAGCGCATCCCGCCGTCAGGGTTGTCAGCACGGATGCCAGTGCCGTCGTCCGGGCACTGCGCGCCGAGCCAGGCCGCGATATCTGGCTGTTCGGTGGCGGGAGCCTCTGTGCCAGCTTGCTCGCCGCGAACCTCGTCGACCAGGTGGAAGTGGCCATCATGCCCGTCCTGCTCGGCGGCGGCATTCCGTTGGTGGCCCCTGGGGCGCCGCGGTCTCGGCTAACGTTGAGGCGCTCGGACGCGCATCCCGCCGGCATCGTAAGTCTCCATTACGACGTCCAACCTCTGGCTCGCTAACGAGGCGTTGCACCGGACGAGCGCGATGAGGTAACCGTGTGGGAACCTGGCGAGCGCGTCGATCAACGACCATCATCGCGCTGGAGAACAAGCACTCCCTGCTGAACTCGGCATGAGGCTTCCAACCACGCTTGGCGGTATGACTGATCTGCGCGCGACTCCGGTTTCTCTGCACACGGCGGCCCGGCGCTATCTCGCGGAGCGCTACGAGCGCTGGACATCGCGATATGCAGAGATCGGCGGCTCGCCGTCCGATGGCTACACCGATCAAGAGCTCGACATCTTCCCGCGCTACAACGTGCTCGCGGCGATCCTCGCAGCTGTCGAACGCTTGACGCCCAATCACTGGACCAGTCTCGAGGAAGCACGCGAGCACCTCACTGAGGCGGGGCGCGGCGCAGAGAGCCCGTTTACTCGGCCGCCGTTCGGCGCGATCGAGGACCGCGCGATGGCGGAGGAGCGCGAGCATGGGCCGAGCTATGAGATCGAGCTCTCGGAGTTCGACCCGAGCTATACGGGCGCGGAAGGATTCTGGTCGTCCGCTGAACTGGACTGGCTGCTCTATGCCTCGCATGAAAGCTCGATCACGGTGGGTGGGGAATCATTGATCGCTGCAATCACGCAAGCGTGGCCCGAGTGGCACCAGTACATCTGGACGACGCCATTCTTCTGAGTCCCCACGTGGCGTCAGCCGCACCACGCAGTTCGGACTACAGGCGAGATGGATAGGCCATTTCCTGAGCGTGCGAGGCGATATGCGAGTAGCGCGGTACGCGACCGTGGGGATTCTTGCTCTGGTGAGTGCGGCCGCAGGGTGCATCAACACAGCCGAGCTCCGCGATCTCCAGGGACTCGCGAGTGCGATCAATAGCCGGTACGAGGCGCCGGCCGGGGTCAACCTGACGACAGGTGGTCAGCTCACCATCACGTTCCAGAACAGCAAATACGCGGCACTGGCTCCGGCGGCCCGTGAAGCATTCGCGCGCGGGGTGGCGCGGTTCGCTGTCGCGCACTTCCCCGAGCGAGACAGCTTGCGCGTGGTGCGCGTGGGCTTCCAGTCGGTCAAGGGGATGGCCGGGTTCTCGGTGACCCGAAGTGAGGTGCCGTATTCGTGGTCGCTTGCGGAGCTGCGATCGATACCTGACTCTGGAGCGCCGGCCGTCATCAGTGCACAGCGAGGCGACCGGCGGCAAGCAAAGCGCTGAACCCGACTATCGGGGGAGTGGAGGCGGCCGCTCCGCGAGCGCATCTTGCTTCGTCCGCTCGCCGCATAGCTCAGCATTCGGCCACCCATCGAGCGCCGAACATTTTCAAGGGCATGAACGTGAGACGTCAGATGGCCACTGCACTCTTCGTGGTAGTGATGGTCGCCGTGATCATCGCGGTCGATGTGCTGTTCTTCAGAGGCCGGTTCTGGCCACGGCTGGCGGTGAACGTCGGCATCGTCCTGGTGTTCGTCGCCTTCTACTTCAGGTTCCTGAACCGTCCCTGAGCGCGGCGCAGTTCTCGGCCGGTGGCCTAACGAGGCGTCGCCCCGGATGAGCGCGCGCAGGACATCTCTGTGCGCGCCTGGCGAGATCACGCGTCAGCGAGCATCGTCGCGCATCGCACGCGATCGCTCTCCGGCCAGCTCGGCGTTACCCGGATGAAAGGAAGTGTATGCACGTGCGACGTGCACGGATGCAAACACCCTCGCCGCGCTCCTCGGACGTACATCCCACGCCCGCCGCCGACTGGCAAAGCCTCGGCCCGACGATACGTTTCTGAATATGACGGACCGCTCGGACGAGATCGCGCGGCGCGCGAGCAACAATCGCTTCCGTCGAGAGCGGGCGGCTCTCGTGGACGCACTCCGCGCGCTCGTCGGCCCGCGCGTCGCGCTCGAGCCACTTGCCGATGCCGACCGCGCGGCCGCGCTCGCGGCGGAGGCGTTGGCCGCCTACCGGAGTGCGGAAGCACAGGAGTGGACGATCGTGCACAGCGAGTGGCGATCGGACGCGCTCGTCGCGATGGTCGAATTCTGCCACGCAGTGAGCGCGGCACTCGGCGCTCGAGCCGTGTGGCTCATTCTCCCCGGTCGCGAGCCGCAGGTCGTGCCGGTGTCGAGCGAGCTGGTCCTCGACAATCCGCTCGGCTTTGCCGCCCTGGGCGATTACGAATTCATGCTCCTCGACCAGGCGCTCCCTGCGGGGCTCGCGCTCCTGCGTCACTCACACCACTGGGGACCGGAGCAGACAACCTACTCGTGGGAAGCGGAGGCGTGGGGCGCCGAGCCCTGGTTGTCGGTCACCACTCGGGCCCTCCGCGAGCAGCAAGGCGATTCGAGCTGGGGCGCCGACTAAGCGCGATGCCGCTGCGGTTGCACGTCACCATCACTCTCGACACATGCCAACCCTGATCCCCGAGCCCGGCGGAGCGGAGTACATCGCGGTGTGCATGCCAGCGTTCTCCCCGGACACCGTGCACCGCGATGTAGAGTGAGAGTGATCGATCACCACTCTCGTTCACACTCCACACATCCCCTCCACCACATGCCGATCCCCTCCGAGCTCCGCACCGCGCGCCTCCGTCTCCGCCCCTGGCGCGCGGACGACGCCGCTCAGCTCGAGCCGATTCTCCGCCGCGACAC
>DASSNR010000393.1:0-2872 GCA_035687925.1 Gemmatimonadaceae bacterium
CCCAGTAGAGCACCCACTCGAGCACGCCCACGGACCCGAACGACGCGAGCTCCACGGCGCGCGCGAGCGCGCTGCGCGCGGCGAGCGCCGGCATCGCATCGGCACGCGAGACGCCCATGAGCTCGGAGACGAGCACCAGCGTGTCACCGCGTGCACGGAGCGAGTCGATCAACGGGCCGAGTGCGGCAACGGTCTGCGCGCGATAGCCGCCGCCATCGTGCAGGAGGATCACGTTGCCGCGCGGCAACTGCTCGAGCGTCGTGTCGATGATCGTCCGCACGCCGGGCTGCGTCCAATCCTCGCTGTCGATGTGCAACCCAACGGTGAGGTACCCGCGATCGCTCGCGATGCCGACGGGGATGAGCTCGTCCGCCGTCGTCGGCTCGGCGTCGCCGAAGTAGGGCGGGCGGAAGAATGCAGGGCGACGATCGAGCACGGCCTCGAGCAGTCGCTGCGTGGCGTCGAGCTCGAGGCGCGTGACGAACTTCGACGTGAGCGCGAGATTCGGGTGCGTGAAGGTGTGGCTCCCCAGCTCGTGTCCCTCGGCGTACATGCGATGGATGAGCGGGATGTGCGCTTCGGCGTTCTGTCCGATGACGAAGAACGTCGCGGGCGCATGGCGCGACCTGAGCGTGTCGAGGATGGCCGGCGTCCAGCGGCCGTCGGGACCGTCGTCGAAGGTGAGGGCAATGCGGTGCGGATCGCTGCTGCCGACAAGGCGCATGATGTACGGCGTCGCGTACTGCGTGACGTGCTCGTCGATCACGAGGTGCGTGCGCGGATCGATGCGAAGGTCGCGGTGGCCGGACGTCGGGCGGGCAAGCATCTCGAGAATCTCGCCGTTCCCCTGAAACTCCGGATCGTAGCCGGCAGGAATGGACGCGAGCTCCTGCGGCGGCGCATCGAGCCCGTGCCGGCCGACGACGCTCCAGATCGCGGGATCTTCAGAGCCCAGCCGCCAGATCCCGGTACCCGCGGCGCCGAGCGCTCGCGCGATGAGCATCTCGTTGTAGGCGGTGACGGCATCGAGATACCACGCGACGTGATCGGTGGAATCGGGATCGGACCAGGTGGCGTACGGGTTGCGCGCGACGGGATCGAAGTGGAGCGCGCCCTTCGGCGCCTCTCGCACCGCGGCCATCACTTCCTGGAAGGTCATCCCCGCGCCGTTGGATGCGGAGTCGCCATCGTTCCAGTCGTAGCCGTACGCGCCGAGGGTCAGGATGGCCTTGGCGGGCGGAACGACGCGCAGCATCGCGCGCGCCTTCTGGGCGAACCACGTCTCGCTCGCAACCGGTCCCGGATCGCCGCCACCGTAATGCTCGTCGTAGAGCATGAGGAACAGCTTGTCGTTCACGGCCGCGTAGCGCGCGAGCTGGCGGTCGTCATCGTTGATCGAGATGGCCTGCGTGAGCAGACGACCGCGCGCGGCGAGCGTGTCGTGCAGCGTGCGCTCGAAACGCACGAGCGACGTGGTGAGTGCGAGCGGCACCTCCTCGAAGTCGAGCGTCACCCCCCCGAGCCCGTAGCGCACGACGGAGTCGGTGAGCTGCCGGATGGCGGTAGCGCGCGCGGCCGGCGTCGTGAGCAGGTGGCGCAGCGCGGCCGAGTCCCATCGCTTGGATGCGGAGTCGTAGTTCTCGACCATGAGGAAGAGCTGCGGCCGCGAGGATTCGGGCAGCCGGCTCAGGATGATCGGCACATGTTGATCGATGCCGAGACGCAGCGAGTCACCGCCGCGCGCGACGAACCCCCACTCGCACACCACCCAGTCCATGTCGTCGGCGTGCTCGACGAGCGCGGCTCGCGAGTTGTCGTCCCAGTTCACGTAGAAGCCGGCGACGATCGGATCGCCGCTCGCGTGGCGTGGATGCGTGAGCACGGCCGGCGCGAGCGGATGGGCGCGGGCACGCGTGGCCGGTGGCGGTTGATTCTCCCGGAGCGCGAACCAGAGCTGCATCCGCTTGGCGAGGCGACGCCGCTCACGTCGCGTGACGGCGAGCTCCGGCCGATGCGTGAACGACGTGGCCGCCATCGGCAGGTGCGGCACGAGTGGCGGCACGAGGATGCTCACGATGCACGCGAGCGCGAGCAGCGTGGTGATGACCCCGGCAACGAGCGCACCGCGGCGCAAGCGCCGCCAGCGTCGACCGGAGCTATCGAGGAAGACGGGGGAGGTGGGCAAGAAGGACGGGGAGAGGACAGCAGAAGAGGGCTGTGAGCTATGAGCTATGAGCTGTGAGCTTTGGGCTGTGAGTGGGGGTGATGAGCCAGAGGCGTGCTCGATCTCCGTGCTCACAACCAAACTCATCACCCAAAGCTCAGAGCTCACAGCTCACAGCCACCGTCCATAAGCTAATCCGCTTTCCCACCCTCCGCTTCTCCCGCTGGACACCGCCCCTTCCTGGCCGCAACGTATTCCCTTCACCAGAGGATACGACATGACGCACTTGGGGCAGCTGGTCTTCGCAATGGGGATGGCGGCGCTGGCGCTGGCGGCGCCGCGCGAGGGTGAGGCGCAGGGGCGCGTGCGCGCGCGGGAGCTGGGCGTGGCGCCGGGGATCTTTCAGCCGGGCGCGCTGAACGCGATCACCGACGTGAGCGGCGTGCGCGTCGGGCAGACGACGGTGGTGCGCGGCGACTCCGTGCGCACGGGGGTGACCGCGATCCTCCCGCACAGCGGCAACCTCTTTCGCGAGCGCGTGCCGGCGGCGATCTACGTCGGCAACGGATTCGGCAAGCTGCTCGGCTACACGCAGGTACGAGAGCTCGGCGAGCTCGAGACGCCGATCCTCCTCACGTGCACGCTGTGCGTGTGGAAGGCCGCGGACGCGATGGTCGGGTGGCTGATCGAGCAGCCCGGGATGGAGGA
>DASSNR010000395.1:0-5827 GCA_035687925.1 Gemmatimonadaceae bacterium
GACGGGGCGCACGAGTGTGCAGGGTACGCTCGCCGGCGCCACCTTCCTCCATCTGTCCGATCGCATGTTCGCCGAGCTGTCGGGCGAGGGCGGCTCGAGCACGTACAGCAGCCTCGCGCCGATCGTGCACGGGGTCGGGCGGGTTCGCGTGCACCTCTTCACCGGCGATGCGACGGGGCTCTGGGTGGCGGGCTCCGGCGGTGGCGTGCACTACGAGACGGTGCAGCGAGGGCTGTGGGTCGCGTCCGCGGGGGCGTGGATGCGCGTGTCGCCCGCGCTGCTGTCGGCGACCGTGTCGCGTTCCGCCGTCGGCGACACCGCGTACACCGACATCCAGGGGAACCTGCTCTGGGAGCGCGGCGCGCTGCAGCTCACAGGGAATGCGGGTGTGCGCGCGTGGAGCGTCGGCGGCGGGCGCGGCGTGTACGGCGAGATGGGCGCCACCTGGTGGCTCGGGCGCGCGTTGGGTGTGATGGTGAGCGGTGGACGCTACGCGGCCGATCCGCTGCGCGGGACGATCGCCGGCCGGTATGTCGCGCTCACCATGCGGCTGGGTCGGCGCATCCCGCTCCCACTGGGCGAGCATTCGTCGCACGCCGGCGGCGCCGATGTGCTCCTCGATCCGCCGGCGCCCGCGCGCCAGACGACGCTCCCGGCGGGCGGGCTCGGGCGAGCAGGCGATGACGGAGCCAGCGTGCCGACGATCGCGCGATTCGATGTCCGCGAGGCGCCGGCTGGCGGCACGGCCATGCAGGTGGTGCGCATCGTCGCGCCGCATGCGCGTGCGGTGGAGCTGATGGGCGACTTCACCGAGTGGCGCCCCGTGAGTCTCTCCGCGGATGGCGATGGCGCGTGGGAGATCGCGCTCCCGATCGCGCCCGGGATCCATCGCGTGAACGTGCGCGTGGATGGCGGCGTATGGAGCGCTCCGCCGGGGCTGACCACGATTGCCGACGACTTCGGTGGCGTCGTCGGACTGCTCCCGATCGGCGACGGAACGTGAAGCGACCCGCATGAGGTGATCCGCGCGCGAGTGCGCGGATCATCAATGCATCACTCTCTGTGCGACGCCGCCCGAGGATGCATCACTCCCCCTGCAACACCATCCGCGGATCGAGGCGCGTTGCGCGTCGCGCGGGAAGATAGGCCGCGAGCGCGGCGACGATCACCATGAGCGCCGCCGCCGCACTCAGCACGCGCGGGTCGAGCGGACTCACGTGAAAGACCAGCGATGCGAGCAGCCGCGATGAGGCGAACGCGCCGACGAGTCCGATGATAACGCCGAGCGCCGTGAGCGTGAGCCCCTGCCGGAGCACCATTCCGCGAATCGCGCCGCCCTCCGCGCCGAGCGCCATGCGAATGCCGATCTCGCGGCTGCGCAATTTCACGGTGTACGACAGAACGCCGAACAGGCCGAGCGCTGCGAGACCGAGTGCCACCGCCGCGAACGCCATCAGCACGCGCAATGTGAAGAGCCGCTGCGCGCTCCCCTGACCGATCACGTCGTCCAGCGTATGCGGGTGGTACATCACGAGCTGTGGATCGAGCGCGGCGAGGGCGCGGCGTACATCGGACTCGAGCGCGTCGGCCGGTCCGGCGGTCGAGACGACCTGCGTGAGCGCCCAGTTCCGATCGCCGGCGAATTGCGCGTGGGCGTGATAGACGTAGGGTGCCTCCTCGCCCTCGGGATCGACCGCCACGTCCGCCACCACACCGATGACCTCGGCGTCGAATTCGCCGGCGACATTGAGCCGCTGGCCGAGCGGATCGATGCCGGGAAAGAGACGCTCGGCGAACGAGCGGCTCACCACCACTCGGCGCGGCGCGTGCGCATCGTCGTGCGCGTCGAAGGTGCGGCCTTCGAGCACAGGGATGCCGAGCGCGCGGAAGTAGTCGCCCGAGACGACGCGCTCTTCCGCGTCCACCCACTGCGGTCGCGATGTGCCCGCGAGCGGGCCGGTGAGGGCGTAGTTGCCCCACGTGTTGAAGGTGCCGGTCGCCGGAAGCTTGCTGACACCGCCCGCTGCACGAACGCCGGGGATGTGCTCGACCGACCTCGCGAACTCCTCGTAGAATCGCGCGCGGGCGGTGGAGTCGTAGCGCGCCGATGGCAGGTTGAGATCGAAGGTCAGCACGTGGGCGTTCTGAATGCCGAGCGGTACGTCGCGCAGCCGCGCGAGGCTGGCGAGCAGGACACCCGCACCCGCGAGGAGCACGAACGCGAGCGCCACCTGGGAGACGACCAGCCCGGATCGGAGCCGGCCCTGTGCACCGCCGGTCGTGGCGTGGCCGTACTCGCGCAGCACATCCGCCGGCTGCGCGCTCGCCGCTCTGCGCGCGGGTGCCACACCGAAGACGAGCGCGCTCGCGGTCGCGACGACGAGTGAGAACGTGAGCACGCGTGGATCGAGCGACAGGGTGGCGAGGCGCGGGATGGAACCGGCGCCGAGCACGACGAGCAGCTTCATCGCGATCGCCGCGACAACGAGGCCGACGATGGCGCCGGCGAGCGAGAGCGTCAGGCTCTCGATGAGCAGCTGCCGCACGAGTCGCACGCGCGCGGCGCCGAGCGCCGAGCGGAGCGCGAACTCACGCGCGCGCTCCGAGCCGCGCACGAGCATCAGATTGGCGATGTTCACGCACACGAGGAGGAGCACGAGCCCCACGGCGCCCAGCATCAGCTCGAGCGCGCGGCTGGATGGACCGACGACATCATCCTTGAGCGGAACGAGCACGGCTCGCGTGTTCTTCGCGTCCGGATACAGCTTGGCCAGCGACATCCCCAACGCGTCGAGCTCCGCCTGCGCTCTGGTGAGCGGCGTGCCCGGCGTGAGTCTGGCGAGCACGGTGAGGAAGTGATTGTCCGGCCCGAGATCCTGAGAGGGGCCGAGATCGATCGGCACCCACGCGTCCACGGCGCCGGCGATCGGATCGGTGAAGCCCGCGGGCATCACACCGGCGATCGTGTGCGGCACGCCGTCCATCGTGAGTGTCCTGCCAATGGCCGTCGGATCGCCCGCGAACTCACGCTCCCAGAGCGCGTGGCTCAGAATGACGAGCGGTGCACCGTCCTCATCGCGCGGCTCGAAGGCATGGCCCATCGCCGGTCGCGCGCGCAGCACGTCGAAGTAGCTCGCGGTGATCGGGAGCAGACGGATGCGCTCCGTTCCATCGGGCCCGTCGATGTCGGCGCCGGTTTCGCCGTACGTGTTGATGGCGGCGACGGCCGCGAGCGATGCGAGCTGCTGTTGATAGGCGCGGAAGTGCGGTCCGGTGACGAACGTCCGGCTGTCCGCCTTGTTGGCGAAGTACTGATAGAGCCGCACGAGCTGCCCGGGCTGCGCGTATGGCAGGGGCTGGAGGAGCACTGCGTCCACCGCGCTGAACACGGCCGTCGTCCCGCCGATGCCGATCGCGAGCGTGAGCACGGCGACGATGGCGAATCGCGGACTCCGGCGCAGTGTGCGGAGCGACCATCGAACATCGCCGGCGGTGTCCTCCACGAGACGCGTGCCGCGCGCGTCGCGGATGTCCTCCTTGATCCGCTCGACGCCGCCGAACGCCACGAATCCTCGGCGCCGCGCCTCCTCGTCGTCCAGCCCAGAGCGGCGATGCTGCGCCGCCTCCATCTCGAGATGGAACTGGATCTCCTCATCCATGTCGCGCTCCTCGCGCGCGCGGAACACCAGGGCGCGCAGGCGCTCGAGCACATCCGGGATGATGCTCATGTGGTCGCTCCGGCCAGGCGTGCGTCGAGAATCCAGTTCACCGCCGCCGAGGTGCGTGCCCAGGTGCTGCGCTCGACGTCGAGCTGCCGGCGGCCGGCGGCGGTGAGCTCATAGTAGCGCGCGCGGCGGTTGTTCTCCGTCGTGCGCCACTCGGAGCGGATCCACCCCTTCCGTTTCATGCGCTGCAGCGCGGGATAGAGCGAGCCCTGCGGGACGAGAAAGACATCCCGGGAGAGCTGCTGGATGCGCTGCGAGATCCCCCACCCGTGCATGGGCTCGAGGGCGAGGGTCTTGAGGACGAGCATCTCGAGCGTGCCCTGCAGCAGGTCGGATCGATCGGCGGACATCGGGTAGTCCTGTAGTTGGTCTGAAGGAATGGTACGCCCGTTCCTTCAGGCTGTCAACAGGAGCGACCGCCGCCCTGGCGGCGGGAGCGCGCATCGCCACGCGGGTCCCGCGAAAAAAAATTCGCGCGGGAGGCAGCATGATTCGCGATCCGTCGCCATATTACGGCAGGCAGTGTCGCGGCGCGCATCGGGCTTCGCGTGGTGCGCGGTCGATGCTCGACGGTCGCTCGGGTGATGAGCGATCGCGTGCGTCGCCTGCGACATGGTACGCGGACCGATCCGCGGTCATTCAGAGCGAGGGAGCTCCGATGCAGAGTTCAACGCGCATCGATGCGCAGGGCGCGCAGACCGGGCCGAGCGGCGCCGATCGGTTCGGCGAGGCGACACCATACGTGGTGGCGTTCTTCCGGCGACTCAAGCGCATCCCTGTCGGGGCGTGGAGCCAGCAGGCCTCCACGGATCCACACACGGCCACGCCGCGATTCGCCGAGTCGGCCCTCCCCGCGATCGAGCGGAGTCCCGACGCAGAGGCCGATCGCGCGGCGCGCGCGCGCCTGCGTGCGATCATGGACACGATGCCGAGCGCGGTGCGACGGATCCGCCAGCGAATCGATCACGAGGTCGCCGTCATCGACGGGATGGCGCCGCGCGTGATCGTGGCGCGCATGCGCCGCGCGGCGCGACTGGCGGCGTGCGCGATCGCCGCTCGTCCGTGGCTCACGCCGGACGAATTCGACCGGCTCTACCGTCCGTTCTCGGAGCTCATCCCCGTGGACGAGTTGGGACTCGGCGCACAGACGGACGCGGCAGAGCCGCAGGGCCAGGTCGAGTAGACGCGACGCATCGCGTCGCGCGGAACGTAGCCCATCGCTCGCCCGATGTTCGCTGTCGCGCTGTCGTGCATTGCCGCATCGATCGTCGCCGCGCAGCAGCCCGCCGTGCGTCACGCATCGGAGGCACCGGGCGTGTCGATCTCTGTCCTACGCGCGGTGCGCATGATGTTCACCCAGCACGGCGCGACGTCGGGGGAACGCGCACGCCGTGACGCACGCGCGCTGATGCACGCGCGCTGACACATGCATCGAGGCGCGTGCGTCATGCACGCATGTTCCTGCCGCGACATCGCAACGAATTCACGCGCCCGCACGTAGTCCATTCGGTGGTCGCTGTACTATCTTCTCCGCCACCCACTCCCGTTCCATAGAACCCGATCTCATCGCCAGTCGCCTCGCCACTGGCATGGACTCGTGCGTTCGTCGCCCTATCGCCACGAGAGCGAGTACTCGACATGAAGCGACTGCTATCCGCCATTCTCGTCCTGATGTGCCCCGCAATCCTGCACGCCCAGGCCTCCGTCCACGGGACCGTCATCGACCAGCAGACGGGAGCGCCGATCTTCGGTGCCTCAGTCATCGTGACCGGGACGACGATCGGCACGACCACGAGCGACGCAGGCACCTTCACGGTGATGGCGACGAGCCCCATCACGAGCCTCACCGTCTCGAGCCTCGGGTACACGACCGACACGGTGTCGGTGACGAACGAGAGCGAGGCGCTCCGCATCCGGCTCGTGCCGTCGCCGGTCGAGCTGCCGGGCGTGCAGGTGCTCGGCAACCGCCCCACGCCCTCGACGGCCGTACTCACGGAGAAGGATCTCCGGCGCGCGAGCGGGCTGAATCTCGAGAGCTCCGTCAACACGGTGCCCGGCATCTACATGCAGTCGCGCACCCCGTTCGGCGGCTCGCGCATTAC
>DASSNR010000023.1:0-3463 GCA_035687925.1 Gemmatimonadaceae bacterium
CCCGCAGGGAAGAACGGGCGCATCTACAAGATCTACGAGCAGCAGATCATGTACTACGGGCCGCGTACACCGGCGGCGATTCGCGAGATCGAAGGGATGCTGCACCCCGAGATGGCGGCGACGCGCGCGAGCACGCAGCCGGCTGCCGCACCGCCCGCGCCGAGCACCAAGCCGTAGATGCTCAAGCGGCTCTCGTACGGCCAGACGTATCTGCTCCTCTCCGTTCTGCTCATCATCGCGCTCGTGGCATCCGCATCGATCGGCGCGTTCTCGTTCACGCCGAGCGAGATGGTGCGGTATCTCGGGCAGCGGTTCGGATGGGTGGACATGACGTCGACCGATGCGTTGGGGCGGAACGTGTTTCTGACGCTCAGACTCCCGCGCGTGCTCCTCGCGGGGATCACGGGAGCGGTGCTTGGCGTGTCCGGCACGCTCATGCAGGGGCTCTTCCGCAACCCGATCGTCGAGCCGGGGCTCGTGGGGACGTCGGCCGGAGCGGCACTCGGCGCATCGCTGGTGTTCGTGCTCGGGAGCAACACGGCGCTCGCGTTCACGCGGCCGTTGGGCTCGCTCGCGGTGCCGGCGCTCGCATTCCTCGGCGCGTTCGTGGCGACGATGCTCGTGTACCGACTGTCGACGTCGTTCGGAAAGGTGAACGTGTTCACGCTCCTGCTCGCCGGGATCGCGGTGAACGCGGTGGCGAGCGCGGGGACGGGTTTTCTCTCGTACATCGCGCGCGATCCGCAGGCGCGGAACATCACCTTCTGGAACCTCGGGACGTTCACCACCGCGGATTGGCGCGGCGTCGAGTTCGTCGGGCTGTTCTTCGTGGCGTGTCTGCTGTGGTCGCTCCGCTACGGCAAGTCGCTCAACGCACTCATGCTCGGCGAGAACGAGGCGGCGTTCCTCGGCGTGAATCCGCAGCGACTCATTCTGCAGCTGCTCATCGTCAACACGATCATGGTGGCGGTGGACACGGCGATGGTGGGCGTGATCGCGTTCGTCGGGCTCGTGATTCCGCACATGCTGCGGATGATGAAGTCGTCGGACTACACGTTCCTGCTCCCGGCGTCGGCGCTGTTCGGGGCGTTCCTCATGGAGTGCATCGACATCGTCGCGCGGGTGATCATCCGACCGGCGGAATTGCCGATCGGGATCATCACCGCGGTGATCGGCGCGCCGATCTTCCTCTGGATTCTGCTTCGCGAGCGGCAGGCGGGCGTGGGGTTCTATGGCTGAGCTGCGCGGCGTGCAATATCGGGCTGGCGACGCGCTCATCCTGGACGACGTGACGACGTCGTTCCGTCCGAACCGCTTCAACGTGATTCTCGGGCCGAACGGCGCGGGGAAGTCGACGCTGCTGAAGGTGGCGACGGGGCTGCTCCGCCCCTCGGCGGGGGAGGTGCGTTATGCAGACCGGCCTATTTCGGCGCTGGACGCCGGCACCCTCGCCCGCACGCGCGCCGTCCTCTCGCAGCACGTGGAGCTCGCCTTCCCGCTCGCCGTCGAGGACGTCGTCCTCATGGGACGCTACCCGCACTACGGCCGAGTGCCGACTGCGCACGACCGAGCCATCATCGACCGTGCGCTGGAGCTGGTCGGGATGACGCCCAAGCGCCGGCAGCTCTACCCCACCCTCTCCGGCGGCGAGCAGCAGAAGGTGCAGCTTGCCCGCGTGCTCGCGCAGATCTGGAACTACGACACGCCCACCGAGCACAAGTATCTCTTCCTGGATGAGCCGACCTCGAGCCTGGATGTGCACTATCAGATCCACCTGCTCGACATCGCACGCGGGCTCCTGGACTACAACTGCACGGTGGTCGCCATCCTGCACGACCTCAATGTCTCGTTCCAGTACGGCGACGCCTTTTTCCTGATGGACGCTGGCCGCCTCGTCCACGAATCCGACTGCGCCAGTGAGATCCCGCAATCGATGCTCGAGCGGGTGTTCGGTGTGCGAGCACGGAGGGTGGTGGATCCGGCGAACGGCGAGGGATTCTGGCGGTTCAGTCTGTAAAGGCAGAGAGGAGAAACGAGAGAGGAGAAAGGAGCAACAGCGGGAAGCCAGAGGCGTCGTCATTCCGAGCGCAGCGAGGGATCGCGACCGCCCGCGATCCCTCGCTGCGCTCGGGATGACAAGCTTCGCGTGGGGTGACAAGCTTCGCTCGGGATGACAACCCGCGGACGCCGGTCTCTCCTTTCTCGTCTCTCCTTTCTCCTCTCTGCCGTCCCCTACCGTACCGTCTCGTTCTTGGACACCACCCCGCCCTTCATCACGAACACCACGCGCTGCAGCGCGGTGATGTCGGTGAGCGGGTCGCCGTCGACGGCGATGACGTCGGCATCGAGGCCTGGGGCGATGCGGCCGGTGGTGTCCTGCAGACCGAGTGAGCGGGCGGCGAGCGACGTCGCGGCGATGATCGTGTGCATGGGGGTGTCGCCCACCTCGCGCACGCGGCACACCAGGTCCTCGGCGTTGCGGCCGTGCGCACCGGCGACGGCGTCGGTGCCGAACACCACGCGCAGATTGGGCGTCGCGAGCGCGCGCTTCATCACGTCAATCGCCATCGGGATGGCGCGCTGCATCGAGGCGAAGCCCTCCTCGTTGTAGTTGCCGATCCCCTCGTACTTCGCGCGATTCTCCAGATAGTTGTGAAAGACGAGGCCGCACTGGGGGTCGAACCACACGTTGTGCTCGGCCATGAGGCGCAGCTCGTCGTTCGTCGCGAAGATGCCGTGCTCGATCTCGGTGCACCCCGCGCGCACCGCGGCGCGAATGCTCTCCGCGCTGTGCGCGTGCACGAGTGTGCGGAGCCCCTGCTGCTTCGCCTCGCCGCACGCGGCCTCGAGCTGCGCGTCGGTCATGCTCAGCGCGCCGCCCTCCCGAATGCTCTTCGATGCGAAGATCTTGATGAAGTCCGCGCCCTGCGCTTTGCGCTCGCGCACCGTCGCGCGAATCTCGTCGGGCGTGCCGGAGGTGATGGGACGGAGCGAGGTGAGGATGCGCGGGCCCGGGATCTCGCCGCGCGCGCTCCAGTCGCGGAGCGACTTGTCCTCGGGGGAGCCGGGACTCTGGATCGTCGTGAACCCCGCCATGAGCGTGCGGTATATGTTGGCCGCGGCGCCCAACGTCTCCTCCTCCGGACCGTCGCCGTCGCCACGCTCGTGGAGCCGGCCCTGTCGATTGAAGTACCACGCCACGTGCGAGTGCACGTCGATGAGCCCCGGGAGCACGGTGAGCGTGCCGAGATCGTACACGCGGCCCTCGGTGGCCGCCGATGTGTCGCTGTCCACGCGGACGATGCGCGAGCCCTGCACCTCGATGCGCGCGTGCTCGAGCACGCGCCCGGTGCCGTCGAGCACCTTGCGCGCGCGGATGGTGATCACGTCGTCGGGCTGCGCCGCATTCTGTGCCACGGCGCGAGCGGGGATGACAGCAAGGGCCAGCAGCAGAGCGAGCAGC
>DASSNR010000405.1:0-7234 GCA_035687925.1 Gemmatimonadaceae bacterium
GCGTAGCTGCGATTGCCGACGACGCCGACGTGCATCACCCCGCCATCGCCTCGCTCTCGTGCAGCGCGCGCACCTTGCTGGCGATCCCCGCCGCATCGAGCCCCGTGAGCGCGAGCTGCCGCTTGCGCGGAGCCTGCTCGATGAACACGTCGGGGACGCCGTGCACGGCCACACGGACGGAGGGCTCGATCGCCTCGATCACCTCCGTCATGCGCGCACCGAAGCCGTTGACGATCGTCCCCTCCTCCACCACGAGCACCTGCTTGTGACTGGCGACGATCGCGTGGAGCGTGACTTCGTCGTACGGCTTGAGGAAGCGGCAGTTGACGACGGTGACATCGAATCCGTCGGCGGCCAACGCATCGGCGGCCGCGAGCGACGGAAGCACCATCGTGCCCACCGCGAGAATCGCGAAGTCGCGCCCCTGACGCAGCACTTCCCACGTGGCGTACGGCACGGGGGCAATATCGGCGATGGGACCGACGATGTCGGGCGCTGCATCGCGCGGATAGCGAACGCAGAACGGTCCGCTGTCGTGCGCGAGCCCGGTGCGCAGGAGCGCGAGCATCTCGGTGCCGTTCTTCGGTGCCGTAACCGTCATGCCGGGGATCGCGAGCATGTACGCGATGTCGTACAGCCCCATATGCGTGGGACCGTCCTCACCTACCAGCCCCGCGCGATCCATGCAGAACAGCACCGGGAGATGTTGCAGCGCGACGTCGTGGATGATGTTGTCGTAGGCGCGCTGCAGGAACGTCGAGTAGATGGCGACGGCCGGGCGGATGCCGCGCGTCGCGAGCCCCGCCGCAAATGTGACCGCGTGTCCCTCTGCGATGCCGACATCGAAGAAGCGATCGGGGTGCGCCTTCGCAAAGGCATCCGTGCCCGTGCCGGTCGGCATGGCGGCGGTGATGGCGACGAGATCCTTCCGCTCCGCGCCGAGCTGCGCGAGGCCGGTCCCGAACACCTTCGTGTACGCCGGATTCGCCGTCGAGACCTTGATCGTCTTTCCCGTCGCGGGATCGTGCCCCGCGGGGAGCGCGTGCCACTTCTCGTGGTTCTCGCCCGCCGGGAACCCCTTCCCCTTCTGCGTGATGACGTGCACGAGTCGCGGCGTGCGCAGCCCTTCGACCGCCTTGAACGTTGCGACGAGCGCGTCGATGTCGTGTCCGTCGATCGGACCGAAGTAGCGGAAGCCGAGCTCCTCGAACAGTACGCCAGGCGTGAGGAACGACTTGACGCTCTCCTCCCACTTGCGCACGAGCCCGCCGACCGCGGCGAGGCGGCCGGGAAGCTCGTCCACCACCTGCCCGATCGCGCTCCGCATCCGGTTGTAGATCGGATTTCGCTGTACCGACCCCAGGTAATGCGACATCGCGCCGACGTTCGGCGCGATGGACATCTCGTTGTCGTTCAGGACGACGATGATGTCACGGTCCGACGCTCCGGCATTGTTCAGCCCTTCGTACGAGAGCCCTGACGTGAGCGCGCCGTCGCCGACGACAGCGATCACACGGAAGTCTTCGCCCCTGAGATCGCGGGCGGTCGCCATCCCCAGCGCGGCGGAGATCGCGGTCGCAGCGTGTCCCGCACCGAACGCGTCGTATGCGCTCTCGCTGCGCTTGAGAAAGCCGGACATCCCGCCTTCCTGCCGCAGCGTCTCGAAGTCGCTCTTGCGACCCGTGAGCATCTTGTGCGGATACCCCTGGTGTCCCACGTCCCACACGAGCTGATCGCGCGGTGTGTCGAACACGTGGTGCAGCGCCACGCTCAACTCGACGACGCCCAGTCCCGCCCCGATGTGTCCCCCCGTGCGCGAGCACACGTCGATCAGTGCCGCGCGAATCTCCGCGGAGAGCGCGCGCAATTCATCGGGCGACAGCGGCTTGAGGTCAGCAGGCGAGTTGATGCGATCGAGAAGAGGCATGAGAGAAGTCAGGATTTGGGATTCGGGACTCGGGATTCGGGACTCGGGAACTGCCTCGAGGGAGAGGGCTATCTCTCCACGAGCCGTTCCGAGTCCCGAGTCCCGAGTCCCGCTGTTCTACTTCCGTCGTACGACTGCGAAGCGTGCCAGGTGCTCGAGCATCGGTGTCAGCAACCCCGCGTGCATGAGTGCGTCGCACGCCTGGTCCGCGAACGCCGTCGCTCGCGCTACCGCACCTTCTACACCCAAGACCGCCGGATAGGTGCTCTTCCCGAGCACCGCGTCGCGCCCGGCCGTCTTGCCGAGCTCGGCGCTGCTGGACGTCGCGTCGAGCACGTCGTCGGCAATCTGAAAAGCCAGGCCGACCGCTTCCCCATAGGTGGCCAGCGCCTGCGCGTGCTCGGCGTCGGCCTCCGCCGCGAGCGCCCCCACGCGGACGGACGCCGCAATCAGCGAGCCGGTCTTGGCGCGATGGACCCGCTCCAGGTCGGTGAGGGAGAGGGTGAGCCCTTCCCCCTCGAGGTCGAGCAACTGTCCGCCCACCATTCCGCCGGCTCCCGACGCACGCATCAATTCTCGAACAATCGCGCCGCACACGTCGTGAGGCAACCCGAGTCCGACGGCCGCATCCAGCGCCGCGCGTGCGGCGAGCGGCACCATGGCGAGGCCAGCCGTCGCCGCCACGGGGACACCGTACACACGGTGCGTCGTCGGACGGCCGCGGCGCAGGTCGTCGTCGTCCATGCACGGGAGGTCATCGTGCACGAGCGAGTACGCATGCACGACCTCGACCGACGCCGCGAGCGGGCTCGCATCACCGTAGCCGCCCGCCGCGCGATATGCCGCCAACACGAGGAGCGGCCGCAGCCGTTTGCCGGGACCGAGGATGCTGTAGCGGATCGCCTCGCCTACGGCACCCGGCACGACATCGAGGTAGCGATCGCACAGCGCGAGGAGCGCCGCATCCACGAGCTCGCGGTCGGCGCTCAGCGAGAGTGTGGTTGCGTCAGCCACCGAGCTCGGCGAGCGAGAAGCCCCCATCCGCATTCTCGACGAGCAGTCGCACCTGCCCTTCGACATCGCTGAGCGCGCTCGCGGCCGTGCGCAGGCGATCCACCCCCTCCTGGAACAGTGCAAGCGCGCGATCGAGTTCGAGGTCGTCGCGCTCGAGCTCGGCGATGATGTTTTCTATGCGAAGCAGATCGGTCTCGTAGGACATGCGGACTCAGGCGGAAGGATCACGCGGCGGACGCCGGTCAGCCGCGTCAGGCGTCACCTCATCAACAGTCGCCCGAACCGACCCGTCCCGCAAGACGAGGTCGAAGGCCAGCCCGGCACGAAATTGTGCCACGCGCTGCAGCGTCGCGCCATCCAGATCGCGCGCCACGCTGTAGCCTCGGCCGAGCACGGCCAGCGGACTCATCGCGTGCAGTTGCGCGCTGATCGTCTCGAGGCGCGCGCGGCGCCGCTCCATCGCGTGCGCCGCCACGCGATGCAGCATGCGTCCCTCGTTCGACAGACGCACGTGCTCGGCCGCGGTCCGACGCTCGATCGCGGCGCGCAGCGTGTCGCCGAGTCCCACGAGCGCGGCACGCAGATCGGCGAGCACGGGGACGGCGGCCTCGGCGGCCGCGGAGGGCGTGGCGGCGCGCACGTCGGCGACGAGATCGCACAGCGTTACGTCCACCTCGTGTCCCACCGCCGAGATGGTCGGCGTCCCGCACGCGGCCACGGCGCGCGCCACACGCTCATCGTTGAATGCCCAGAGATCCTCGCGCGCTCCACCGCCGCGCCCGATGATCACCGCATCCGCTTCGCTCCACCGATCCACGCGCTCGATCGCCGCGACGAGCTCGTCGGTCGCCCCATCACCCTGCACCTTCGCGGCCACGACGACGATCTCCACACTCGGCGCGCGGCGGCGGATCACAGAGATGATGTCGTGCAGCGCCGCACCGGAGGGGCTCGTCACGACGGCCACGCGACGCGGCAGGAGGGGGAGCCGTCGCTTGCGCTCGGGCGCGAGCAGTCCATCGCGCTGGAGCCTGGCGCGTGCTTCCTCGAGTGCCTTGCGCCACAGTCCGTCGCCGGCCGCCTCCATCGCGGTGATGACGAGCTGCATGTCGCCGCGCGCCGTGTACACCGTGAGCTGACCGAGCGCGGTGAGCTGCATCCCATCGTCGGGCGCAGCTGGAATGCGTCGCTGATCGCGCGACCAGACGACGCACCGGATCTGCGAGGACTCGTCGCGCAGGCAAAAGTACCAGTGGCCGTTGCGATGCTTCTTGAAGTCGCTCACCTCGCCGCGGATCCAGAGCGGCATGAACGCGCCCTCGAGCACGTCCTTCGCGATGCGCGTGAGCGTCGTCACGGGCACGGCCGACGCCGGCGACTCGCCGGGAATCAGCGTGGACGTGAGTGCGGGCGGCTGTTCCTCCGCGCCCTCGAATTCCTCGTGATGAGGACGATCGTACGGCGCGGCACCAGTCGTCGGATCAGCGAACAGATCGGGCTCCGCGCTCTGCACGCGCTTTGCGCGTGACGCGGCGGTTCTGCGCCGAGCGGTCATCCAGCCAGACTCTGCTCTGCTGCCCGCACCGTGTTCTTGAGCAGCATCGCGATCGTCATCGGCCCGACGCCACCCGGCACGGGCGTGATCAGCGATGCCACCTCGCGTGCGCTGTCGATGTCGACGTCCCCCACGAGGCGATACCCTCGCGGCGCCGCGGAATCGGTCACGCGGTTGATGCCGACGTCGATCACCACCGCGCCGGGCTTGATCATGTCTCCCGTCACCACGCACGGGCGGCCCGCCGCCACGATCAGGATGTCGGCACGCGTCGTGTGCGCCGCAAGATCGGTCGTCGCACTGTGGCACACCGTGACGGTGGCGTTCGCCCCCGGACGGTTCTGCACCATGAGCGCCATCATCGGCTTCCCGACGATGTTGCTCCGCCCGACGATCACGCACTCCGCGCCCTTCGTCTCCACACCGCTCCGCACGAGGAGCTCCTGCACTCCCGCGGGCGTGCACGGAACGAAGCCATCCTGCTCGCCGATCAGCATCTTTCCGACGTTCACCGGATGAAAGCCATCCACATCCTTGTCGGGGCGGATCGTCCGGATGATCGTGTCGGCATCGATGTGCTTGGGGAGCGGCATCTGCACGAGGATCCCGTGAATCGCTGCGTCATCATTGAGGGCCCGCACTTCGTTCAGGAGCCCTTCCTGTGACGTGTCGGCCGGCAGACGCAGCGTCACACTGTGCATTCCGGCCTCTTCGCACGCCTTCCCCTTGCTGCGCACGTAGACGGCGCTCGCCGGGTCGTCGCCCACGAGCACCACGGCGAGACCAGGGCGTACGCCGCGCTCGCTGAGCGCGCGCACGTCGTCGGCCACCTCGGCGCGAATCGCTTTCGCGATCGCCGTGCCGTCGATGAGCTCAGCGGGCAAAGTCCACCGCCCGTTGCTCGCGGATCACCACCACCTTGATCTGCCCCGGATATTGAAGTTCGCCCTCGATGCGCCGAGCGATCTCATCGCTCAGCGCGGCCATGCGCACATCGTCGACATGATCCGGATCGACGATCACGCGGATCTCGCGACCGGCCTGGATGGCGAACACTTTCTCGACGCCCGCATAACTCGACGCGATCTTCTCGAGCCCTTCGAGGCGCTTCACGTACGTCTCGAACGCCTCGCGCCGCGCGCCGGGGCGCGAGCCGGAGATCGCGTCGGCCGCCTGGACGAGCACCGACACCTCGCTCTCGTGCGGCACGTCGTCGTGGTGCGCCGCGATGCAGTTCACGACGAGTGGATTCTCTCCGTACTTGGTCGCCACCTCGACGCCGAGCTGGACGTGCGTCCCCTCGTGCTCGTGCGTGAGCACCTTGCCGACGTCGTGCAGCAGGGCGCCGCGCTTGGCCATTGCCACATCGAGCCCCAGCTCGGCGGCCATGCACCCGGCCAGGTGTGCGACTTCCTTGGAGTGTTGGAGGATGTTCTGCCCATAGCTCGTGCGATAATGCATCCGCCCGACGAGCTTGATGAGCTCGGGGTGCAGCCCGTGCGCACCGAGCTCGTATGCGGCCTGCTCTCCCATCTCCTGGATCGCGGCATCGACTTCCTTGCGCGACTTGTTGACGACCTCCTCGATGCGCCCCGGATGGATCCGGCCGTCCGCGACCAGCTTCGTGAGCGCGAGCCGCGCCACCTCGCGGCGAACCGGCTCGAAGCACGACACCACCACGGTATCCGGCGTGTCATCGATGATGACATCTACGCCGGTCGCGAGCTCGAAGGCGCGGATGTTCCGCCCCTCGCGCCCGATGATGCGCCCTTTCATCTCATCGTTTGGAAGCGCGACCGAGGACACGCTGATCTCCGCAGTGTGCTCAGAGGCGATGCGCTGGACGGCCAGCGCCACGATCTTCCGCGCATCGCGCTCGCCGTTTCGGCGCGCGGTCTCGCGAATCTCACGCAGGCGGTTGGCCGCCTCGGCCTGCGCCTCTTCGGCCAGACGGTTCATGAGCTCGGTGCGCGCCGCCTGCGCCGACATCCCCGCCAGCTGCTCGAGCCGACGCCGCTCCTCGTCCACGAGCTTGTCGAGCTCCGCGCTTCGGTCGGTGACTGCCTTCTCGCGCCGCCCGAGCTCGCTGGCGCGGCGCCCCAGCTCCTTCTCGCGCTGCTCGAGGATGTCGAACTTGCGATCGAGGTTCGTCTCGCGTTCCTGCACTCGGTGCTCGGCGCGTTCCAGCTCCTCGCGCCGCTTCGAGGCTTCCGTCTCCCATGCCTCGCGCAACCGGATCGTCTCTTCCTTCCCCGAGACGACGGCCGCCTTCCGCAGCGTCTCCGCCTCGCGCTGCGCCTGGTCGAGGATCCGTCGGGCCGTTTCTTCAGCCGTGGACTTAGCAGCCGCCTGCGCCGCGCGCTCGGCCGTGCCACCTACCCGCCGCCCCACGATGAAAAACGCCGCGGCGGCGAGGATGACGAGTACGCCCAGCGCGGCGATGATCGCTGTTTGGGTCATCGGGATCTATGCTCCAGCGCGACGTGTCGCCGCGCAGTTGAGTAGAGCTCTGCAGGAACGGCACCGCACCCGAGCAGCGGTCCCACCGGATCAGCGCCGACGAAGGGCGCGAAATCGGGTTGACCCTAACCGCAACGAATACTTGTACCTAGGAGTCCTGCGGCGTACATGGGGAGGAAACTACGTATGGGCCGAAGAAAAGGCAACGCGGGACTCGGGACTCGGGACTCGGGACTCGGAGTCAAGGAGTAATGCAGGTGCGTGAAGGCGCAAGCTCC
>DASSNR010000025.1:0-6795 GCA_035687925.1 Gemmatimonadaceae bacterium
ATGGCTCGGCGTCCGGGCATCGCGCGCTCGAGCATGGCATGGGGCGGCGTGCGGCTCTTGCCTCGCCGCGCCCCCCGGATATTGTATCCGTCGTCGCATCCTGCCATACTCGTGGGGATGGGCACACGCCACCGGCGCGCGGGTTGCGACATCGTGACGCATGTGCGACACGGAGCACGCAGTCTCCGGCTTGCCCTCGAGAACCCCTATCGGATATTTTATCCAAATGGCCATGCCCAAACCCCACGCCCGCTCCCCCCGCCTCAAGGCCAGCACCACCATCGACCGGTCACGGCCCCCGGTCCGTCACCCCGTCGCGCGCCAAACCCTCGCCGCCGCCACTGTCGAAGCCATCCGCGACCGGATCCTCAGCGGCGTCTACGCCGAGGGCGAACAGCTCCGCCAGGATGCCCTCGCCGCCGATCTCGGCGTCAGCCGCATCCCCGTCCGCGAAGCGCTGCGACAGCTCGAGGCCGAAGGACTCGTCACGTTCAACCCCCATCGCGGCGCTGTCGTCTCCAGCTTCTCCGTCGCCGAGATCGAGGAGCTCTTCGACATCCGCGCCATGCTCGAGTCGGATCTGCTCCGCCGCTCCATCCCGCACCTCACCGACGAGGACTTCCACCGCGCCGCCGAGATCCTCGATGACTTCGAGGCCGCGTTCAACAACCGCGACATCGCGGCGTGGGGCGATCTCAACTGGCAGCTGCACTCGACGCTCTACGCAGCCGCGGACCGGCCGATGACGATGGGCGTCGTCGAGAACCTGCATCACCGCACGAATCGCTACGCGCGCATGCAGCTCGCGCTCACGCACGGCGAGTCGCGGGCGCGCGAGGAGCACCGCGCGCTCGTCGCGGCCGCGCGCAAGCGCAACGTCGATCGCGCGTGCACGCTGCTCGAGGCGCACATCCTGGGCGCCGGCCGCGCACTCGCCCGCTTCCTTCGCGGCGAGCGCAGCGAGGACGGGCAGACCACCGCGCGCAGCACGAGGAAGCACGCGTGACGACACGCTGTCTTGCAGACGCAGGGTTGCGGGTCGCAGATGCGCCGCACCCGATTCCCACTCGCACACCGAGGTTCACCGCCGGCTGATGGCCGGCGCTCCTGCTCACCACTGACCATTCCCTGATGTCCGCTCCCCCACTTCTCCGCAGCTTCGTGCACGGCGTGTTCCGCCCATCGGCGTCCGATCGCTGGACGCCCGCCGTGAATCCGTCCGACTCGAGCGATGTCATCGCGCGCGTGCCCGAGGGCACCGCCGACGATGCACACGCCGCGGTCGACGCCGCGCACGCCGCCCTCCCGGCGTGGCGCGCGCTCACGGGGCCCGCGCGCGCGGAGCATCTGCACAAGTGGGCGGCTGCCATCGCCGCGCGCGCCGATGAGCTCGCGAACGCCATGGCGCGCGAGGTGGGGAAGCCGATCTCCGAAGCGCGCGGCGAAGTCGGGCGCTGCGTCGTCATCCTCCGCTACTACGCGGGTGAAGCGGTGCGCGAGGTGGGCGAGGTGATCCCCGCGCAAGTCGCGGGTGCGCTGCAATTCACCATGCACGATCCGCTCGGCGTCGTCGCGCTCATCACGCCGTGGAACTTCCCGCTCGCCATCCCGCTCTGGAAGGCGGCGCCCGCGCTCGCCTTCGGGAACACGGTGGTGCTCAAGCCCTCGGAAGCCTCGTCGCACATGGCGACGCTGCTCGCCGAGACCGCGGCGACCGCCGGTCTTCCCCCAGGCGTGTTCAACGTCGTGCCCGGTGGAGGGGCGACGGTCGGCACCGCACTGCTCCGCGCCGACGCGGTGCGCGGTGTGAGCTTCACCGGTTCATCGGCGGTGGGACACATCGTCGCGGGGATCGCCGCCGAGCGCAACATCCCCTACCAGACCGAGATGGGTGGGAAGAACGTCGTGATCGTCGCGCGCGATGCGGACCTCGATGCCGCAGCGGCGCTCACCGCCGCCGGGGCCATGCGCTACGCCGGCCAGAAGTGCACGGCGACGAGCCGTGCCGTCATCGCGAAGGACGTCGAGCAGGACTTTCTCGCGCGACTCCGCAAGCAGGTGGAGTCGCTTCCGCTCGGGCCGGTAGATGATCCGTCGGCCGCCGTGGGGCCGCTCATCAGCGAGCAGTCGCGCTCGCGTATCCAGCAAGCCATCGACGATGCGAAGCCCGCGCGCCTCTTCGGCGGCGAGCTGCCGAACGATGCGCGCTTCACGCGCGGCTTCTACTTCGCGCCGCTCGTCATCCGCTTCGACGATGCCGAGTCGTCGCTCGCGCAGCGCGAGCTGTTCGGCCCCGTGCTCGGCACACTCGTCGCCGACGATCTCGAGCACGCGATCGCGCTCGCGAACCGCACGCCGTACGGCCTGAGCGCCTCGCTCTTCACGCGCGACCTGCGCACCGCGCTCCGCTACATCCATCGCATCGAGGCCGGGCTCGTGCGCGTGAACGCCGACACGACGGGCGTCGATCCGCATGCGCCGTTCGGCGGCGTGAAGGGCTCGAGCTCGGGGAGCCGAGAGCAGGGCCCCGCAGCGCGCGAGTTCTATACCGAAACGAAGACCGTTCAGATCAACCCGTGACCTTCACCTTCTCCCTCCAATCAAGACGAGCATGCGCCAACAGGACTGGTACGGCGTCTTTCCTGCGATCACCACTCCATTCCGCGACGACCTGTCCGTCGATCACGAATCCCTTTGCGAGCACGTCGCATGGCTCGTCGATCGCGGCTCGCGCGGAATCGTCGCGCTCGGCTCGCTTGGTGAGAGTGCCACGCTCTCGTTCGATGAGAAGGTGAAGATCCTCGAGACGTGCCGCACCGCCGTCGGCTCGCGCGTGCCCGTCGTCGCCGGGATCTCGGCGCTGAGCACGAGCGAAGCGGTGGCGCTCGCGAAGGAAGCCGAGCGCGTGGGGTGCGACGGCCTCATGGTGCTGCCGCCCTACGTCTATCAGGGCGACTGGCCCGAGACGGAAGCGCACGTCGAGGCGGTGCTCACCGCGACGTCGCTCTCCTGCATGCTCTACAACAATCCGATCGCGTACGGCACCGACTTCAAGCCGGAGCAGGTCCACGAGCTCACGCGCTTCAAGAATCTGCACGCGGTGAAGGAGTCGAGCGGCGACGTGCGGCGCATCACGGCGATCCGCGCGCTCGTCGGCGAGCGGCTGTCGATCTTCGTCGGATTGGACGATTGCATCATGGAAGGGATGGCCGCCGGTGCGGTGGGGTGGGTGGCCGGTCTCGTGAACGCGCTCCCCGATGCATCGGTCCGGCTGTTCGATCTCGCCGCGGCCGGACGTGCCGAGCCGGCGCGCGTACTGTACCAGTGGTTCCTGCCGCTGCTGCGTCTCGACACGAAGCCCAAGTTCGTGCAGTACATCAAGCTCGCGCAGGAGGAGGTGGGGAAGGGGAGTGCGGCGGTCCGTCCACCCCGGCTCGCGCTGTGTGGCGCGGAGCTCGAGGGCACGCGCGCACTCATTCGTGAGCGGCTCCAGACTCAACCTTCGTAGCCAGCGGCCGCACGCTCGGCCGCGGCGAGGAACGCGACATGACTGACGCGCCCTTCGAGCTCTCCCCCATGGAGATCGTCGACTCCCACACGGAAGGTGAGCCGACGCGCGTCGTCATCTCCGGATGGCCCGAACCGTTGGGTGCGACGATGGTCGAGCGCCGCGAGGCACTGCGCCGTGAATGCGATGCCGTTCGTCGTGCGGTCGTGTGCGAGCCGCGAGGTCACGACGCAATCGTCGGCGCGCTGCTCACATCGCCCGTCACCTCCGGCGCGCTCGCCGGCGTCATCTTCTTCAACGACGTCGGCTACCTCGGGATGTGCGGACACGGACTCATCGGCGTCGTGCGCACGCTCGACTTCCTCGGCCGCCTGACCCCGGGGACCGTGTGCATCGACACGCCGGCGGGCACCGTGCGCGCCGATCTCTCCGCCGATGGGCTCGTGACCGTGCGGAACGTCCCCGCGTACCGCTATCGCGCGGACGTCGAGGTGAACGTCCCCGGGCTCGGCCGGCTGCGCGGCGATGTCTCGTACGGCGGTAACTGGTTCTTCCTCACCGAGCTGCCGGACGCCGAGCTCGAGCTCGCCAACGTGCGCGAGCTGACGCGCGTCACGACCGACATTCGCGAAGCGCTCGCCGCGCAGGGGATCACGGGCGCCGACGGCGCGCCCGTCGATCACGTCGAGCTGTTCGGCGCGCCGCATCGCGACGATGCGGACAGCCGGAACTTCGTGCTCTGTCCGGGCGCCGCGTACGATCGCTCGCCGTGCGGCACGGGCACATCCGCGAAGATGGCGACGCTGCACGCGCGCGGCGAGCTCGGCATCGGGGAGCGGTGGCGGCAGGAGAGCATCACGGGAAGTCTCTTCACCGGGTGGCTCGAGGAGTGCGACGGGACCCTCGTCCCGCACGTTCAGGGACGCGCCTACATCACCTCGCGCGCGACCCTCGTCTTCGACAAAGCCGACCCCTTCCGGCTCGGCATCCCGGCGCGGTGACCGGCTCGACGCATCCGGATGTCGTAGTCGTCGGCGCGGGCGTCGTCGGTGCGGCGTGTGCACTCGCCCTGTCGCGCGAGGGGCTGCGCGTCCTCGTCATCGACGCGGGCTTCCCGGGCGGCGGCAGCTCGAGTGCGGCGATGGGGCACATCGTCGTCATGGACGACACCGAGTCGCAGCTCGCGCTCACCGCGTACTCGCGCCGCCTCTGGGCGGAGATGGCGAGTGAGCTCCCCGCCGATTGCGAGGACGAGCGACGCGGCACGCTCTGGCTCGCCACGGCCGACGAGGAGCTGCGCGGCGCCGAGGAGAAGCGCGCGCTGTATGCGCGGCACGGTGTGAAGGCAACGGTCGTCGATGAGAAGACGCTTGCCGAGATGGAGCCACACCTGCGCCTCGGCCTCGCCGGCGCGCTGCACGTGCCCGATGACAGCGTGCTCTACCCGCCGAACGCGGCGCGCTACTTCGTGCGCAGTGCGCGTGCGCGAGGTGCGGAGGTGCGCGAGCGATGCGCGGCCGAGGAGATCGGCGCGGGCACGGTGCGCGTTCGCAACGCGAGCGGCACGGTGGAGACGATCTCGACTGGCGCTGTGGTGAATGCGGCGGGTGTGGATGCGCCGCGTCTCACGCCGGGATTGCCGATCGTGCCGCGCAAGGGACACCTCGTGATCACGGATCGCTACCCGGGGCTGTGCAACAGCCAGCTCGTCGAGCTCGGTTACCTGCACAGCGCGCATACCATGAGCGGCGCATCGGTCGCGTTCAACGTGCAACCGCGCGCCACGGGGCAGATGCTCATCGGCTCATCGCGCGAGCTCGTCGGCCGCGACGCGAGCGTCAACCGCGAACTGCTCGGCGCGATGCTCCGGCGTGCCATCGAGTTCGTGCCGGCGCTCGCGCGGTGCAACGTCGTGCGCGCCTGGACGGGCTTCCGCCCCGCGACGTCCGACAAGCTGCCACTCATCGGACGATGGGAGCCCGTCGACAACGTGTGGATCGCAGCAGGGCACGAGGGGCTCGGGATCACGATGGCGCTCGGCACCGCCGAGCTGATCGCCGCGATGATGACGGGACGCGAGCCCGCCGTCGATGCGTCGCCGTTCGCGCCAGGGCGGCTCATGCCCGCGCTGTGCGCCGGCGAGGAGACGTGAGCGCATGACGCGCCGCGTGGAGATTCTCGTCGATGGAGAGCGGCTCTTCGTGCGCGAGGGCGCACCGCTCGCCGTCGCGCTCTTCGATGCGGGGCATCGCACCTTCCGCACATCGGTGAGCGGCGAGCCGCGCACGCCGATCTGCGGGATGGGGATCTGCTACGAGTGTCGCGTCACGGTGAATGGACTCGCGCATCAGCGCTCGTGCCTCGTCGCGTGCGAGGCGGGGATGATCGTCGAGACCGGCGGCAAGGGGCATGACCGTGAACGGTGAGACGATCGCCATGAACGGCGCGGGCGCGAATCGCGCGCTCATCTGCGACGTTGCCGTCGTGGGCGGCGGCCCCGCGGGGATCGCGGCCGCGACGCGCGCGGCCGAGTCGGGTGCGCGCGTGTTCGTGATCGATCAGGGGCTCAGGCCAGGGGGACAGATCTGGCGCCACACCGATCACGAGCATCTCCCGCCGCTCGCGCAGCGATGGATCGAACGGTGCGAGCGCTCGGGTGCGCGCTGGCTCAGTGCGGCGACGGTCGTCGACGGCACGCTGCACGCCGACGAGCTCGGCCGCATCGATGACGTGCCGGAACACGAGCTCGCCGTCGTGCAGCACGACCATCCATTCGTCGTCCGCGCGCGGAGCATCGTGCTCGCTACCGGCGCGCGCGAGCGCTTCCTCCCGTATCCCGGGTGGACGCTGCCGAACGCCATGGGCGTGGGCGGTGCGCAGGCGCTGCTCAAGGGTGGCGCGGACATGCGCGGGCGGCGGGTCGTGATCGCGGGCTCGGGTCCGCTCGTGCTCCCCGTCGCGGCGGCGATGGCGCACGCGGGTGCCACGCTCGTCGCAGTCGCCGAGCAGGCGGCACCGGGTCGCGTGGTCGGCTTCGGTGCGACGCTCTGGTCGCATCCCTCGAAGCTCGCCGATGCGATGCGCTATCGCGCGGGATTCGCCGGCACGTCGTACCGACTCGGTACATGGGTGGAGCGCGCAACGGGAGAGGGGCGCGTCGAGCACGTGACGCTCACCAATGGTCGCCGCCGCTGGCGGGAAGCGTGCGATCTCCTCTGCTGCAGCTTCGGGCTCGTGCCCAACCTCGAGCTCCCCCGCCTGCTCGGCTGCACGGTCGAGAATGGCAT
>DASSNR010000409.1:0-2651 GCA_035687925.1 Gemmatimonadaceae bacterium
AATCGGGCGCGTTGCGTCCGATCATGTCCGCGTTGAGCTCCGCGACGATCGAATCGAGCGGCACGGTGGGATGCGACGTGAAGTACGCGGAGCCGTACAACCCCTCCTCCTCCGCCGTGTGCCACACGAAGAGCATCGAGCGCCGTGGTCGGACGGGACTCGACACGATTTTCCGCGCGATGGCCAGCAGCGCCACGCTCCCCGAGCCATCGTCGTCGGCACCGTTGGCGATCGAGTCACCGTTCAACGCGGGGACAACGCCGAGGTGATCGAGATGCGCGCCGAAGGCCACGTAGCTCCGGTTGAGCGTGGAGTCGCGTCCGCGGATGATTCCGACCACGTTGTACGTCGGGTAGTCGGTGTAGGCGAGATCCAGGCGGCCGCGAAAGCGATGGCCGATGATCGGTTGCGGCCGATCATCATGCGGCCACGCACGCGGAAGAAACGGCGAGCCGTCGTCTGCCAGTCCGAACAGGAGCATCGGGAGCGGACGCGGCGCATCCGCGCGCGGTGGCGTGCCGGGCGTGAGCGACGAGTCCTGCAGCTCCGCCGCCATCGTCGCGAACTGATCGACATCATCGGGCCCGAACAGCACGACGATTGCCGCCGGATCACGCTCGGCGAGCGCGCGCAGGCGTTCGCCGAGCACCTCGGCGCGATCGAGCTCGGCGCGACGCTCGCGAGGCAGCCACGGCGGGAGCTCATCCACGAAGACGACCGTCTTCCCCGCGAGATCGAGCGACGCATCGGAGCCGCGCGCACCGCGCGGGAGTGAGAGTGCATAGCCGGCGAATACGACGTCACCCTCCGCCTGCAGGCGCGGCAGCGGAATGCCATCGCCGACCGTCGGCACGGCGATCAATCGATCGCCGAAGGGAAGCTCGACACTCCCCTCCGGCATCGTCATCTCGAGTCGCGTGCTCGGCGCGATCGTCCGCCGCATGAGCGGAACGCGCTGCAGATATCCGCTGTCCCCCGCGGGCTCGACGCCGAGTGTGCGCAAGCGATCGGCGAGGAAGCGCGCGGCTCGTACACCATCGCGGGTCAGTGCGCTGCGCCCGCGGAACGAATCGGAGGCGAAGACGTCGAGGTCGCGTTGCAGCTGCTCGGCAGTGATGACATTCGCAGGCCGCGAAGGAGCCGGCCGCGAGACGGGCGCCTGAGCGGGCGGCGCCGCCGGTGCAGGCGTCGCAGCTGGACGCGCGCACGCGGCGCAGGCGACGAGCAGCAACGCCGCAGCGCGATGCATGACGATGGTGATGGGAGCCGAGTGGATGGAACCGCGAGGAGCGCATGGGTCGCGCTCGCTAACGACGCGGCAGCGCATCGCCTCGCAACTCGCGTTGCCTTTCGGAACCTGCTCGGTCATCTTGCGCGTTAAGGACAAGGGATTCCATGTCCGTCGTGCCGGCCACTGGCCTGTGCATGCGCACAGCTGCTTCTCCCTCATCGGAACTGCACGTCACCCGTGTGTGTATAGAGCGTTGACATGCTCTTCATCTGCATTCCAGCGTACAACGAAGCGCCGACTGTCGGCCTCCTGCTCTGGCGTATCCGCCGTGTATTCGAGGATTACCCCCGCGAATACGAGGTGGTCGTGCTCGATGACGCGAGCACCGATGCGACGCCCGATCTGCTGAAGCCGTACACCAAGGTCCTTCCGCTCACCGTGATTCGCAATGAGGAGCGGAAAGGATATGCGGCGGCGCTCGATACGCTCGCGCGCACCGCGTCGCAGCGCACGCGCTATCCGCGCCGCGATGCCATGCTCGTCATGCAGGCGGATTTCACCGATCAGCCGGAGCACATCCCCGAGCTGGTCAAGCGATTCGAGGGAGGCGCGGACATGGTGATCGCGGAGCAGTCCGTGATTCCCGCGTCGGCACCGGTTGCGGTGCGGCGGCTGCGTCGTATCGCGCCGTGGGTCGTGCGTCCGTTCATGCGACTCCCCGGCGTCGCCGATCCACTTGGCAGCTTCCGCATCTATCGAATTGCGCTCCTTCGCGAGCTGTTCAAGCAGGTGGGGAATGCACCGATCGTTCACTGGGACGGATGGGCAGCCAACATCGAGCTGCTCATGAAGCTTTCGCGCTTCGCCCGGCGGATCGAGACCGTCGAGCTCGCCCCGCGGTACGATCTGCGTCCGCGCGAGAGTCGTGTGCGTGCGTTCGCCGGCGCGGTCGATCTCTTCAAGTTCGGCCGCTCCCAGCACGCGCATCAGCTCGTCGCTCGTTCTTCCTCGTAACAGGATTTCCCGTGAAGCTCCTTACCGTTGTCACAGCTGCCCTGGCCATGGCCGCACCACCGCAAGCCGTCGTGAGCACGCAGCCCACCGTGGCCGTCGCGCGCGACAGCACGTCCGATGTGGTGGTCAAGCCGTTCGGCGTGGGGGAGAAGCTCACCTACGACATCAAGTTCGGGTCGCTCAAGGTGGGCACCGGACAGATGCAGGTGCTCGACACCGAGGACGTGCGCGGTCACGAGGCGTACCACACGCTCTTCACCGTGCAAGGTGGTTTGCCGATCTACAAGGTGAACGACCGCTACGAGAGCTGGTTCGATACCTCGAGCATGTCGTCGCTGCGGTATACGCAGAACATCGACGAGGGCTCGTATGAGCGGCAGACGCAGTACGAGATCTTCCCGGACAA
>DASSNR010000410.1:0-4788 GCA_035687925.1 Gemmatimonadaceae bacterium
TCGCCGGACCGTCGGATCCCCATCCAGCACGTCATCGCCGACTTCGGCCTCCGCCATTGCGCGGCGCATGGCCTGCGTCGGCTTGGTGACCGTGTCGCTTCGCAGGTCGGTTGGCATGGAGGGGAATTTAGTACGATGGGAGGGGAGAGGAGAGAGGGCTGTGAGCTTCGAGCTGTGAGCTTTGGGCTGTGAGGGAGGCTATGAGCCAGAGGCGTGCTCGATCTCCGTGCTCACAACCAAGCTCATGGCCCAAAGCTCAGCGCTCACAGCTCACAGCTTCCTTCCCGTGTCACCTTTGGGCTTCTTGATCTCGACCTTCGGCGTGACCACCGTGTGCGTGTCCTTCTTCACGTCGACCGTTGGCGTGTTCACGGTGTGCGTGTCCTTCGAGACGCTCACGTCGGGCGTGGTGACCTGGTATTGCCCTTCCCCGGTCTTCTTGCAGCCGGCGAGCGTGGTGAGCACCAGCAGGCTCGCAGCGATCGTCAGTGTGCGCATGGCATCTCCCTCGACTGTGTGTGTCGCGGGCAATGGCAACCTTCGCGCCACGCTCACTCCTCGAGAATCACACGCTGTAAGCGACGCATGCGTCGCAGCTCGTAGACGCGCCCCACCTCGCCGCCGAGGATGAAGATGAGCCCCGCGTAGTACACCCAGAGCACGATGATCGCGATCGCGTACAACGTGCCGGTGTAAAAGCTGCCCGGATTGAACGACGACAGATACGCGGTGAACGCGAACTTGGCGACCTCGAAGAGCACGCTCGTGAACAGCGCCGCAACGAGCGCCGCGCGCCACGGGATGCGGCGATCGGGGAGGAAGCGGTAGAGCGCGAAGAACATGATCACGATCAGTCCGGCGGCGAGGAGATTCCCGACCACGTACTCCACGCCGCTCATCAGCTCGTCGCGAAGTCCAAGCGCGATGAAGAGCTGCGCCCCCTGCGATGTGGCGAGCCGCACGTAGGCACTGAGCGCCGAATAGGCCACGAAGAGCAGCGTCGCGAGCACCGTGATCTGCACATCGAACAGCTTGCCGACGATGATGCTTCGTTGCTGCTCGATGTCGAAGACGTCGGCGAGCACGGTGCGCACGGAGCCGAAGAGGCGTGTGGAGAACCAGATGAAGCCGATGAGGCCGATGAGCCCCGTGGGTCCGCGCGCACGGATCGCGTCGTTGATGAGCGCGTGGATCGGTGCGCTCGCGGTCTCCGCATGCGGCGGCAGGAGTTGATCGATGAACTTCCAGAGCTCCGCCGACGATGCGGTCGCCGACTGGTTCAGCAGATAGCCGAGGCCGGCGAGCAGGAGCAGGACGAACGGGACGGCGGCGAGCAGGAGGTCGAACGCGATCCCGCTCGCCAGAAAGAAGATATTGTCGTCCGCTGAATTGTCGTAGATGCGCGTGACGTAGTCGCGGAGAACGCGCGCCGGCCGCGCGAGGAGGGATGGAACAGGCATGTGGTGAGACGGAACGCCGCCTCAGCGATCACGCACCGGCCGCACCCCGCTCCTCGTCCCGTGCCTCGCGCTCCTCGGCAGTTCGTGCATCACGCGCCACGTCGGCGCCGGCCTGATACGCGGCCCGCGTCTCCGCTAGGCGCGCCTCGAGCTCGCGCCGCGCCTGCTCGGCGGCTTCGCGCCCCGCACGAATCGCCTGCGACGCCTGCTCCTTCTTCATCTCGAGCACGCGCCGCGCCGAGTCGAGCTTCTCCTCCACCGCGCGCCGGGCATGCTGGTACTGGTCGACCACCGAGTCACCGAGCTCGCCGGCAGCATCCTGCGCCGCGCTGCGCGCGCGACGGGCACGGCGACGGAGATCCTGACGCGTCTCCTCGCCGGAGCGCGGCGCATACAACAGCGCGATCCCCGCGCCGATCGCGAGTCCCCAGAAAAAGGAGCTCATGCCGCCGCCCCGCCGCTCGACGATCACGATGGGCTCATCGTCGTCGTATTCCTCGTAACGCTTCCCCATACCATCACCTCGTCGTGCTCAATGATGACCCCTGGATTTCGCCTTCCCCTTCGCGCTCTTGCTCGTGGACGAGCTCCCCGCGGACCGCGAAACAGGTGGGCCGCTGCTCGCTCCCGCGCTCACCTTGCTCACACCATTCGTCGGGAGCAGCGACGAGAGCTCGGCATGAACCTCTTGCGCGCTCAGGCCGAGCATCTTCGCGGTACGCTCGCCGTCGCCGCCCGTGGAGGCGAAGGTGCGAAGCACGAGCTGCCGCCGGGCATCGGCGATCGAGGCGCCGACCGGCAGCGTGATCGTGTTCGGCATGTCACCCGCGCTGCGCACGTGCCGCGGCACGATGTCGTCCACGGTGATCGTGCTCCCGCGCGACATGATGACCGCCCGCTCCACCGCATTCTTGAGCTCACGCACGTTCCCCGGCCAGTGATAGGAGAGAACCCAGTCCATGGCCGCGTCGTCGAAGCCGGTGATCGTCTTGCCGTTCTGCCCGGAGAAGCGCGCGAGGAATTCGGTGGCGAGCAGCTTGATGTCGCCCATGCGCTCGCGGAGCGGCGGAAGGAAGAGCTCGACCACTGCGATACGATAGTAGAGATCCTCGCGCAGGTCGCCATCGTCGAGCGCCTTCTGCAAATCCTTGTTCGTGGCGGCGACGACGCGAATGTCGACCGAGATCTCCTTCTTCCCACCGAGCCGCCGCACGGTGCGCGACTCGAGCGCGCGGAGCAGCTTCACCTGAATGTCGGGCGCCATCTCCGCGACTTCGTCCAGAAAGAGCGTGCCGCCATCGGCCATCTCGAACGCACCCGGCTTCTCGTTCGTCGAGCCGGTGAATGCACCCTTCTCGTGGCCGAACAGCTCGTTCTCCAGGATGTCCTTCGGCAGCGCGGCGCAGTTGAGCGCGAAGAATGGCCCCTTTGCGCGCTCGCTCTTCGTGTGAATGGCGCGCGCGACCAGCTCCTTCCCCGTTCCCGATTCGCCGAGAATGAGGACACTGGCCGACGAGGGCGCCACCGCGTCGATGATCTGGTAGACGCTCCGCATCGCCTCCGATTGACCGGAGAGCTCGCCGTAGTGCGTCAGCTTCTCCAGCTCGGACGTCAGCTTCCGATTCGTCTGCTTCACTTCGTATTTGTCCAGCGCTTTGGGAATGAGCGCCTTGAGGCGATTCAGCTTCTCGGCGTTGAGCGGCTTCTCGATGTAATCGTAGGCGCCCTCGCGCATCGCCTGCACCGCCGAGTCGACCGTGGCCTGCCCCGTGATGATGATGCACTCGGTCGTGATCTCACGCGTCTGCAGCTCCTTGAGCAGCGCGATGCCATCGATCTTGGGCATCGTGAGATCGGCCAGCACGACGCCGAAGCTATCGGACGTCAGCCGGTCGAGCGCCTTCTGGCCATCGGGGGCGATGTCCGCCTTGTACCCCTCGTCGGACAGGATCGCGCTCAAGCCCTGGGCAATGGCGTGCTCATCATCGGCGATCAGAATCTTGGCGTGCTTCGTCATTCCGCTCCGTCCGTGCTGCCGCGCATCACGCGCGGGAAAAGAATCTCCACTCCATGCGGGACCTTGGACATCGTGATACCGTCGTGCGACATCGCGCGCCGTACCGGCGCTGGCAGCGCGAGCTTGCGCTCCGTGCATTGGATCTCGACCACGCACTGCGTACCGCGCTGCTCCACGCGGCACCGCACGTTCGGATTCGCGACGGCCGCGTCGAGCGCGGCAGCGAGCACCGCCCGCACCGCGTCGGGATCGAGCTCGCTCTCCAGCGATCCAGACTGCGCCCACTCGACCTGCACGGCACCGCCGCTCTGCGCAGCGATCGCACCGTACAACGTGACGAGCGGGTCGAGCACCGATGCGAAATCTACCGGAGCGTGCGCAGGACGCGTCAACGTGAGCAGCGCGTCGACCAGGACCGATGCGCGGGAGAGCTCGGTGGCCGCGGCATCCGCGTAGGGGGCGAGCACCGACGCGTCGAGACCGGGCCGGCGCGCGCGCTGGCGCACGACCTCCACGTTGAGCACGGCCCCGTTCAACGGATTCTTGAGCTCGTGCGCGATCCGGTCGGCGACCCGCTGCAGCATCGCCGGCCAGAGCCGCGTCGCACGCGCGGCGCCCGAGGTCGAGCTACTCGCCAGCTTCGGCGTCGTCTGGCGCCGCGACCATTGCCGGCGCGTTCTCGTCTGGAGCACGGCGGTGCTGCTCCGGTGCATGAACGTACCTCGCCACTATCTCGCGTGTCCCACCGACCTGCAGCTGATCGAAGAGGAAGCCGAACGTGCGATCATAGGCGCAGGCGAGATCGCTCCGCACTTCGGCGGGCAGATCCCACAGCTCGCGCTTGAATGGGCCCAGCGCCTTCTTCCGCGTCTTGTAGAAGAACTGCTCGTCCGAATCCTTCGGCTTGCGCTCCTCGCGCGCGTTCTCCGACAGCCAGCGATAGATGCGATCGCGCAGCTCCCGCGGGAGATGGTCGTACAACAGATTCTGGAAGTTCGTGGCGAGATGGATCTCCGCCGTCTCCAGGCGCGGGAAATTGTGGAACGCGCTCTCGGGGAGCGTCGATGCGCCGTGCTGCACGGCGCCCGCCAAATGGTACTCGTCGCGTGCGATCTTCGAGAGCCGCTCGAGCGCGTCGAGATCCAGCTTCACGTCGGCGATCGTGCCATCGGGGAGTACCACCCCGCCGTGCGAGGTCCCCGTCTGCACGCTGATCTTCGAGAGGCCCGCCGTCTTCGGCGTCGAGCGCTCGGCGAGCGCGCGCACGTAGCCGTCCATGAACGCGCGCAGCTCGGGCACCGTGCTGTTCTG
>DASSNR010000006.1:0-7586 GCA_035687925.1 Gemmatimonadaceae bacterium
TTGTCCGAGTAGTACCCCTCCCGCATCTTGTCGACCGGGAGGTTGAAGACGGAGGGGTCGAGGCGGGCGCGGGACGCGGGATGCGGGATGCGGGATGCGGGCGCTGAATCTGGCATCAGGGCTCGTCGCTGGGGTCTCGGCGTGCGCTGGATGCTGTCGCTGTCGACGCGCCCTTCAGCTTGCGTTTCTCACTCGCCGCTTCCCGCTTCCCGCTTCCCGCATCCCGCGGTCCCGTCATCGCTTCCGGATTCAGGATCTCATCCAACTGCTCGCGCGTCAGCAGACCGCGGTCGCTCACCACATCGTACACGCTCCGTCCACTCTCGAGCGCTTCGCGCGCGATCGATGTCGCGGTCTCGTAGCCGAGCGCGGGGACGAGTGCGGTGACCACACCAATGGAGTGCTCGACGAACCAGCGCAGGCGGTCGGGGTTCGCGGTGATCCCGTTCACGCACCGCTCGCGCAGCACCGTGCACGCGTGACGCAGCGCCTCGAGCCCGTGCAGCAGACGATACGCGATGATCGGCTCGAAGACGTTGAGTTGGAGCTGCCCCGCTTCGGCGGCGATGGTCACCGTCACGTCGCCGCCCATGATGTCGAAGCACACCTGGTTCACGACTTCGGGGATGACGGGGTTCACCTTCCCCGGCATGATCGAGCTCCCGGGCTGCACGGCGGGGAGGTTGATCTCGTTCAACCCCGCGCGCGGGCCGGAGCTCAACAGGCGCAGGTCGTTGCAGATCTTCGAGACCTTCACCGCACACCGCTTGAGCACGCCCGAGAGCTGCACGAAGACGCCCGTGTCGGCCGTCGCCTCGACGAGATCGGGCGCCGTCGTCAGCTGCAGCCCCGTGATCTCCGAGAGGTGCACGCGCACGCGCTCGGCGTAGCCCGGCGGTGCGGTGATCCCGGTGCCGATCGCCGTCGCGCCCATGTTGATCTCGCGGATCAGCGCCTGCGTCTCCGTGAGGCGGTCGACGTCCTCGAGAATCGTGTGCCCGAACGCGGAGAACTCCTGACCGAGCGTCATCGGGACGGCGTCCTGCAGCTGCGTGCGCCCCATCTTGAGGATGCCGGCGAACTCCTTCCCCTTGGCCAGGAACGCCTCGGCGAGGGCACGCAGCGCGTCCTTGAGCCAATCGATGTTCGCGTGCAGCGCGAGCTTCACCGCGGTGGGATAGACGTCGTTCGTCGATTGCGAGAGGTTGACGTGCGAGTTGGGGTGCACGATGTCGTACTCACCACGCGCGTGGCCCAGGATCTCGAGCGCGCGGTTGGCGATCACCTCGTTCGCGTTCATGTTGGTCGACGTCCCCGCGCCGCCCTGGATCACGTCCACGAGGAAGTGCGCGTGGTGTCGCCTCGCGCGGATCTCGCGCGTCGCGCGCACGATTGCGTCGCGGATCGCGGGATCGAGCAGTCCGAGATCGGCGTTGGCGAGTGCGGCGGCCTCCTTCACCGCGGCGATGGCATCAATGAGTGCGGGGAACTCGCGCAGCGGGACGTGCGTGATCGGGAAGTTCTCCAGCGCGCGGAGCGTCTGCACACCGTACAGCGCTTCGTCGGGCACCTCGCGCGTGCCGAGGAGATCGTGCTCCGTGCGATGCCCGCCGCCCGCGAAGCCGAGCAGGCGCCCGTGTCCCACGAGCGTCGCGTCGGCCGCGCGCAGACGCTGGGAGATGGACTGTGCAGCGCGCGCCACGAGCGCGGCGTACACCGACGGGCGCTCGGTGAGCAGCTTGCTCACGTCTTCCGCGCTGACCGCTGCGAGCGTCGTGGGCTCGAGCGTGCGCGCGGTCGTACCGTGCGGCGACTCATCCAGCAGGATGCCTTCGCCGAGCGCTTCCCCGCGGCCGAGTGTGGCGAGCCGCTTGGTGTCGCCATCTTCGCCCTTCTCGATGGCGACGCTCCCCGCGGTGAGGATGGCGAAGAAGCGTCGGGGTTCGCTCTCGCGAAAGAGGATCTGATCGGGCTCGTACGTGCTGGTGCGCATGTGGCGCGCCAGATACCAGAGGTTGTCGTCGCCGAAGTCGCGAAAGAAGGGGAATCGGCGAAGCTCGTCGGCTAGGCTTTCGCTGGGCATCTCATATCGCTGGGGAGGTCGCGTGGAAGCTATACGGGGAATGTGACTGGCGGCAACGGGGATCGCTGGGTATTTCTGAGTCGGCGGTGTGGCCTGCTGCACTCAGCGTTGTCATTCCGGTGATTCCTCGCTGCGCACGGAATGACGCGAGCCAACTCTCGTGGAGGATTCGTGTCACTCTCGCGTCGCAAATTCCTCGGCGCCGGCGCCGCGGCGGCGGCCGGCCTCGCTCTGCCCTCGCTCGCGAGTGCGGGGCCCGTGATCACCGATGTCGTCGACCGCGCGGAGCGTGCACCCGGCGCGCGGGCATCGTTCGCGGGGCGCCCCGTCGTCATCTCCGCCGCGAACGGCTACACGACCGATCACAACGGGAAGCAGGGCATCACGGTCGCATACGATCTATTGGCGGGCGGCGCCGATCCACTGGATGCAGCGATCGCCGGCGTGAACATCGTCGAGCTCAATCCCGATGACGAATCGGTAGGGCTCGGCGGGCTGCCGAACGAGGATGGCGTGGTGCAGCTCGATGCCTCGTGCATGCACGGGCCGACGAAGCGCGCGGGCGCGGTGGGCGCGATCGAGGACATCGCGACGCCATCGCGCGTGGCCAAGGCGGTGATGGACTACACCGATCACATCATGCTGGTGGGCGAAGGCGCTCGACGGTTCGCGATCGAGATGGGATTCACGCCGCAGAACCTGCTCACCGAGAAGTCGCGCGAGGCGTGGCTGCGGTGGAAGACGCAGCTGAACGCGAACGACAACTGGCTGCCGGGCCCGGACACCTCGGGCGCCTCGCGGCGCACGTCGTCACGTGGTAGCCGCGGCGCGTCGGGCGGCGCGGTCCGTCAGCGCGATGCGCGCGTCGATGAGAACATCCATGTCTTCTACGATGCGCTCGGCATCCCGCACACGTACGGCACGATCAACATGAACGCGGTGACGGCGAACGGCGACATCGGCTCGGTGACGACCACGAGCGGTCTCTCCTGGAAGATTCCGGGGCGCGTGGGGGACAGTCCGATCATCGGCGCCGGACAGTACTGCGACAACGACGTCGGCGCGGCCGGCTCGACGGGGCGCGGCGAGGCGAACATCAAGGTGTGCGGCGCCTTTCTCACCGTCGAGCTCATGCGGCAGGGGATGACGCCCGAGCAGGCGTGCCTCGCCACGCTCAAGCGGGCGCTCGCGATGACCGAGAAGCGTCTCCTCTCCGACACCGGCCGCCCGCGCTTCGATCTGCAGTACTACGCGCTGAAGAAGGACGGCACGTACGGCGCCGCAACGCTGTATCAGGGCGCGCGTTTCGCCGTCGCCGATGCGAAGGGGGCGCGGCTCGAAGAGTGCGCGTATTTGTTCAAGAGAGAGGAGTATCCGGGGGGGTGAGGGGACTCGGGACTCGGCAAGCGTTGTCATTCCTCGCTCCGCTCGGAATGACATCGGAATGACAACCGAGGTCGTTCCGAGTCCCCAGTCCCGAGTCCCGAATTCCAGGAGGCTTCATGCACCACCGTTCCGTCTTCGCATTCATCGCTCTCGCCATCGCCGCGGCCTGCGCGCACACGCCGCCCGCTACGACACCGTCGGCGGAGCGCGCCGCGCCGTACGACATCGCATACCGTTTGTCCGTTGCCGACCCTGCGTCGCACTTCTACGAAGTGCAGATCGACGTCGGCCGGATCGCGCAGGATACGGTCAAGTTGCAGCTCCCCGTCTGGTCGCCCGGACGCTACGCGCGGATGGACTTCGCGAAGAACGTCTTGGACGTCACTGTGACGACGCCGGATGGAGCGCCCATCGCGTGGGATCGTGAGAACGGCTCGCTCTGGCGCATCTATCCGCACGGGGCGCGTGCGGTCCGCGTGCGCTACCGCGTCTTTGCCAACACGCTCTCGGGCACGTTCAGCGTCGCTGATACGGCGCACGTGAACTGGAACGGGGCGTCGCTCTTCATGTACGTCGTGGGGCACAAGCCCGACTCGGTGCATCTCACCGTCGCGATGCCGGCGGGGTGGCACATCATCAACGGCGCGAGCACGACGCCCGATCAGACGCGCTTCGCGTTCGCGGACTACGATCATCTCATCGACACGCCCACCGAGGTCGCGCCGAGCTTCGACGTCGATTCGTTCACCGTCGATGGGCGGCTCTACCGGGTGATGCTGCACCACAATGGTCCGCAGCACGGCCAGCACGAGCGCTTCGTGCGCGATGTCGAGAAGATCGTGCGCTACGAGAATCGCGTCGTCGCGCCGCCGCCGCTCACGATGTACACCTTCCTCTTCAACGTCGGCTACCCGGGGTCCGATGGGATGGAGCACCTCTACTCCACGCAGATCCAGGTGCGGCAGCCGTGGACCGATGACACGATGTCGCTCATGCCGGCGCTCTCCGATGCCGCGCACGAATACTTCCATACCTGGAACGTGAAGCGCGTCCGCCCCATGGCGCTCGGTCCGTTCGACTACGCACACGAGCAGTACCAGCCGAGCCTGTGGGTGGCCGAGGGGTGGACGCAGTACTACGGCGAGATCGGACTGCTGCGCGCGGGGATCATCGACACGGCGCGGTACTACAGCGTGGTGGGGAACGTGATCCGCGCGAACGAGGACACACCTGGCGCCAAGGAAGTCTCAGCGCGCACGGCGTCGTTCGAGGCGCCGTTCTGGGACGGCGCGTCTTCCGCCATGGCCACCGACCGCCGCGACGCGTGGTTCTCCTACTACATCAAAGGTGAAGCGCTCGCGATGCTGCTCGATCTCGAGGTTCGCGCGCAGACCCACAACGCCAAGTCGCTCGACGATGTGCTCCGCGCACTCAAGGCGCGCTCCTGGGATGCGCCGAACGCCAGCTATTACCTGCAGGGGCGCGGCTATACCGAGGAAGACGTCGTCCAGGCGGCGAGCGAGGTGATGGGAACCGACATGCACCCGTGGTTCGCTCAGTACGTGGGCGGCGTCGCGGATCTTCCGTGGAAGGAGACGCTCGCCCTCGCCGGCATGCAGCTCACTGTGAGCGACACCGGCAACGGACATGGATACGTGGTGAGCGAGATGCCGAACGCGACGCCGGAGCAGCTTCGTGTGCGGCAGGGGTGGCTCACCGGAACGTCGGGCTCGACGCCGGCACGCACGGAGCAATGACATGAAACGCCCGATCATCTTCTGGGATGTCGACACGCAGCACGACTTCATGGATCCCGACGGGAAGCTGTACGTCCCGGGCGCGCAAGACATCAAGCCGAAGCTCAAGCGCCTCACGGACTACGCGCATGAGCGCGACTTCCACATCGTCGCGTCATCCGACGACCACGTGCCGGGGCATAAGGAGCTCTCGGCCACACCGGACTTTCGCGAGACATTCCCCGAGCACTGCATGCGCGGCACGCCGGGCGCGCAGTTGATTCCGGAGACGACGCTCGACGCGCCGCTCATCATCGAGCCCGATCCGATTCCGCATCAGGAGCTCGCGCGCACGCTGTGGAGCCACAGCGGCGATGTGCTTCTTCGGAAGCACTGGTTCGACGTCTTCACCAACCCGAACACCGAGACGGTGCTCGAGACGTGGGACCCCACCGAGATCGTCATCTACGGCGTCGCGCTCGACGTGTGCGACCGATACGCGATCGATGGCTTCCTCGAGCGCGGCATTCCGAAGATCCACCTCGTGCTCGATGCGACGGCGGCCATCCATCCTGAGGATACCGACAAGCTCCTCGCCGACTGGAAGGCGCAGGACGTGAACATCGTCAGCACCGAGGACGTGCTGAGCGGCACCGTGGTGTGACCGGCGAAACGTTCTTCATCCCCGGCCCCACACAGGTGCGGCCGGAGATTCTCGCCGCGATGACGCGGCCGATGATCCCGCATCGCGGCGGCGAGATGCACGGGATCCTCGAGCGCGTGGGTGCTCGGCTCCAACCGCTCTTCGGCACCACGCGCCCCGTCTACGTGGCGACGTGCGCGGCGACGGCGATGATGGAAGCCGCGATCCGGAGCGGTGCGCGCCGCAGCGTGCTGAGTCTCGTGAGCGGCGCATTCGGTGAGCGCTTCGCGCGCATTGCCGAGTCGTGTGGGCGCGAGGTGGAGCGCATCGTCGTGCCGGTGGGCGAGACCGTGCCCGCATCGCTCGTGGCGGAGCGCCTGGCGACCGGAGCATTCGATGCCGTGACGATGGTGCACGTCGAGACATCCACCGGCGTCATCGCCGACGTCGCGGCGATCGCGCAGCTCACGCAAGCAATGCCGGATACGATGCTCCTGGTGGACGCCGTCTCGAGCGTAGGCGGCGTGCGCGTGGAGATGGATGCGTGGGGCGCCGACCTCGTCCTCACCGCGTCGCAGAAGGCGCTCGCGCTCCCGCCGGGGCTCGCGTTCGCCGCGTGCTCGGCGCGCTTCCTCGAGCGTGCGCGCACGCTCGGCGATCGCGGCGTCTACCTCGACCTCGTGCGCTACGACGAGTTCTGGCACAAGCGCGAGACGTCGACCACGCCCGCGATCTCGCTCATCTACGCGCTCGATGCACAGCTGGACACGATCACGCGGCATGGCCTCGACGCGCGCTTCGCGCGCCATGCGCGCATGGCGGAGACGGTGTGGCGATGGGTGAGCGCGCGGCGCGAGCGGGGCATGACCATCGATCTGCTCGCGGCACCCGGCGTGCGCGCGCCCACCGTCTCATGCATCCGGTGCGACGATGCGCGGAGCGTTGTCGCTGCGGCACGCGAGCGCGGCTACGTGCTCGGTGCCGGCTACGGCGATCTCGCGGCAACCACCTTCCGTATCGGCCACATGGGCGACCACACGGTGTCCGGCATCGATGCGCTACTCCGCGTGCTCGGCGAGGTTCTCGCGCAGCGCGCACGCACTTGACTTGCTCCGAGGCCAGGGCTATCTGTTCTCATAGGGAGTCGCGTCCCGATGTTCACACGATCGCACGCCGTATGGCGGGCGAAATGTGCCGTGCGGAAGTTCGCCCGGTCCGGTGATCTCGGCGACGCGATTTGCATTTTCAGACCCTGCGTGGAGTGCGAGCACTCGACGCATGAGGAACGACACCAGGACATGCTGACCACTTTCGGCACCACTCCATCACACTGCGATCCCTCGCGCGGCACCGGCCGGTTCATGGCGTGCCGTCCGATCGGGTTCTGCCCGCCGGAGCGCGTGGGGCGTGGATGGTCTGCCGGCACGGGGGCGCGCAGGACGCGTGTCTCCGAAATGCGCACGTCTGCCATCGGCGCCGCCACGCAGCGTCCGTCCATGCGGACGACTGCAGACGTGGTGTCGCCGAGGATGCGGATGCGCGGGAAGCGTGGTCGGATCGTTCGCATGAGTGGATGATCCGCCGCTCGGGCCACCAGCACGACACGCCCCACCTGCGCACCCCAGCCAGGTGGGGCGTTCTGCATCGATCCTCGTCGCGCTCGGGGCTCGCACCTCGATCCACCGAACGCGACACACCGGAGGAACGGTCGGTGGCGTTTCGAAGTACTCGGGCATTT